>CADBML010000183.1 GCA_902795825.1 uncultured Bacteroidales bacterium | reverse complement strand
GATGTGTTGATAGCGCCGAACAGTTACGTCAACTGCGATGTGCCGAGCCACTCCGTAGTTTTCGGCAACCCCTGCCAAATCAAGCACAAAGACAACGCAACAGAAGGATATATTAACAACAAAATATAATTAATGGCACTGATAATTCCGCTTAATCAGATAGGCACGCCCAAAGTGGGCGAAGGCTGTTTCCTCGCCGAGAACGCGACACTTATAGGCGACGTCACCGTCGGCAACGAATGTTCGATTTGGTTCAACACCGTGCTCCGTGGCGATGTCAACACCATTACCGTCGGCAACCGCGTCAACATTCAGGACGGCTCCGTGCTCCACACCCTCTACCAGAAATCCACCATCGAAATCGGCGACGACGTGTCGATAGGGCACAACGTCACCATTCACGGGGCGAAAATCCGCGACTTCGCCCTTATCGGCATGGGTGCAGTGGTGATGGACGACGCCGTTGTGGGCGAAGGCGCAATCGTGGCTGCCGGCTCGGTTGTGCTTTCCCGCACCCAAATAGGCGCCCATGAGCTTTGGGGCGGCATTCCCGCCAAATTCATCAAGAAAGTCGATCCCGCACAGGCTCGCGAAATGAACCAAAAAATCGCTCGCAACTACTTGATGTATTCCCGTTGGTACGACCCCGACGCCGACAACACCCCCTACGTCCACGCCGGCAAGTAACCGCCTCTCCCCTCGCCCATGACATCACCGAGCAAGCGTAAATTAGGCGCAGCCGCACTAATTTCCTCGGCGGCCGCCGCCGTGGTTTTCGCCGCCGGACTTGCCGCACCCTTCTTTCTCCTTCACTTCAGCATTTTTGCCGGCGACGAGCCTTACCATATCCTCAACGCCATTGATTATAAGGGCAACGCCGCCGCGCCGTTGTCGTCGTTTCTCTCATGCCTTTGGGGGCGGACATTCGGGTTCTCATTGGTGGCAATGCGGACTCTTGCGGCATGCTTGTCAACAGCCACAGTTTTAATCGGAGCCGGCTACTATTATGCGAAAAAACGACGGCTAAGGACGACCATTTGGATTGCCGGCGTTTGCCTGTTGCTGTCATCGTGCTGCCAGGTGTTTTCCTACTCAATCGGGTGGGACGTTTTCTCCAATTTCTTTATCGTCGCCACACTTGTGCTTCTTTTGGCGCATTTCGACCCCCCTTCGGGCAAGCGCCTGTTCATCGTTTTTGCCGGAATGACAGCGGCTTTGGCCACAGCCTCCCGACTGCCAAGCGCCACTCTCCTGATAGCGGCCGCAATTCCCTTCCTGTTCGACCGCTGCAAAAACGGTCGCAACCGGCTTGCCGACTTCGTCATATTCTCAGCCGCCTTTGTCACGTCTCTGACCGTGGTTTTAGTGCTGATTTTCGGAAGCATTGGCGAGTTTGTCAACCAGTATCGGGTGTTTTCGGCTTCAACGCTCTCCGACGACCACACATTCAACCTCTTCAATCTGCTCTATCCCTATCTCGTCACGACACTTCAATCGTTCTGCATCTTCTTTTTGCCTTATTTGCTGCTGAAAGCCAGCCGACGATTTGATTTGCCTCATTGGGTGGATGCCGTTATTTTGAGCGTATTTGCGATGTCGGTCATCCTGGGCGGCTACAAGCCCGACTTCGACGCGTTCAACATTCCCATAATGCTCACAGCGGCATTTTTCTGCCTCATCGCCATCACAATTCATCAAAGCCTGGCTTCAGCCGATTCGGGAAAATCGCTGTTGTTTACGGTCACTTTAGCCGTCTTTGCGCTACCGTCGTCGGCGCTGTCGCTTGTGGCATCCTCAAAATTGCTCGTCGTTCCGCTCATTCCTATTCTGCTGACGAGATTGAAAGCCGATTCCGACGTAAAACGATATGTCATCGCGGTCGGCATTGTTCTTGCCGCACTCATCACCTTCTACAAGCTACAATATGCCTGGTACGACCGCGGACTCCGATTCACCGACGCCTCAATCAACGTGCGCCGTCTCGAAGGAATCCACACCACACAGCGGCGAGCATGGCAATACGAAGAGGTGTGCAACGTGGCCCAAAGGATGGGAAAGCACCTCACCGTGGGGCGCGGAAGATATTTGGTGGAATACGTCACCGGCGATGCCGACATCGAAAGCCGCCACTACTTTTCATCGTCGCTCCACGACGAAAAATACTCCGACCTCATCGGCGGCATACTCAAAAAAGAGCCTCAACCTGTACTTGTGGTGGATCTTGAAAACATGACCACTATCGACGAGACCATCATTCCAGAGTTCCGGCTCAACTCATTGATGCAACGCAAGCTGGAAGAAATCGGCTACCGTCAGGCAGAAGAAGGCGATTACTACATGATCTACGCTCCGCCCGCACCGCGTCACGACGAAGCGCCCTGAACGTCACGCGAGGTTCGGCGCTGTCGCCAATAATGGCGGGCAAAATGG
>CADBML010000182.1 GCA_902795825.1 uncultured Bacteroidales bacterium | reverse complement strand
TTGCCAATTAATCACGAATTATTTTTATAATTAATGGATAATTCCTGACAATTCGTGTCGATAATAAAATTCTGTGCGTTCGTGTAGTGCGAGACTCAGTCTCGCAAAATGACGATGCCTGCGTGTGTTATCTCTGCCTCTCCAATCTCATCACGAGGCGTTTTTTATCATAAAAATAAGTAAAATCACTTACTTTTGTGTTCTTTTTGGAAATTTTTGGCGAAAAATTTGACATTTATAATTTTTTTTGACTAAATTTGCGTGTTAAAAAAGATTAATTTTACTCAATTTACTAACATTTAATTCATTCATTCAATTATGAAAACTGCTTCAATCGTATTAGGTATTATCGCCCTCGTTCTGGCAATTCTTCCTTTCATCAGCGCATGGTGGCTCCTCCTCTCTTGGCTCGTTTGGATTCTTGCCATCCTCGGCATCGTATTCGGAATCGTTGCTCTCGTTAAGAAGCAAGACAAGGGTATCGGCCTTGCAATCAACGTTGTTGCAATCGTGCTCTACTTCTTCTCAGCTAAAGCTGCCGCTACCGAAGCTGCTAACGCTCTCGCTTCCGGCGAAGGCAACGCACTCATCGAAGAGCTCAACAAGGCTACTGAAGACCTTGACAATGCTGCTATCAATCTCGACGATGCTGCCGCTGCTACCGAAGAAGCTGCTGCTGCTGAAGAAGCTGCTGCTGAAGAAGCTCCCGCCGCAGAATAATACAGCGATAACTTCTTATCAAAAAAAAGCGTGCCTTAACGGCGCGCTTTTTTTTGATCTCTAATGGCTTGGCGTGTCGGGCAGCATACGGCCGTTCACATATGTTTCCGCGTAAATTCGTCAATCCTGCGGGTGTAGGCTTCAGGGTCGTTGCGGTAGGATTTGGCGTGTTTGACGCCTTTGGTGAGCCAGATCTCCTTTTCGCAAGTGGCGTTGTCGTAGATGCGTAGGCCCATCTCGGTCGGCACGTAAGTGTCGGCGTCGCCGTGGATGATGAGCAGCGGTTTCCGGCAGTTTTTGACGCTCTCCACGGGCGCGGCTTCGCCAAACGACCATCCATAGATGATTTTGCACAGACCGCTTGCGGTGTGGAGCAGAGGAAATGTGGGAAGGCCGAACTGCTTGTCGAGTTCGCTGGCAAATTCGTCCCATACGCTCGTATAGCCGCAATCGTCGATATAGCATCGGATCATGTCGGCGTGTTCTTTTGGCTCATGGCCGGCGATGTTGATTGCCGCTGCACCTCCCATCGACACTCCGTGGACCACCACCCTCGCGGAGTCGGAATAAACGTCGCGGACCACCCGCAGCCATTCGTTCAAGTCGGGCAGGTCGGCCCAACCCATCCCCACAATGTCGCCGCCTTCCGAGAGTCCGTGGGCGCGGAAGTCGGGCAGAAAAATGTTGAATCCCAGTCGGGCGTTGTACGCGTGGCCGATGTTCAGCATCATAGTCGCGTCGTCGGTGTAGCCGTGAAGGAGCAGGGCGGTTGATGATGTCGGTTGGGGCGCGTTGACATATAGCGCGTGGAGCCGCACTCCGTCGTGGGCTGTGATGAAAGTGTCGCGTAGTGAGCCGTCGGCGCGGATACTGTCGAGCCAGGGCGCTATTTCCGGGTTGCGGGCAGCCATCGAGTCGAGCTCCGTTTCCAGCGAATAGCCCCGATGGTAGGTGTTGGTCAGCGAATAGCGGAGCATGAACCCGCCGCCGCCGATTGTGAGGGCTACGAGCAGAATCACTGTCCATAAAGCGATGTTTTTTAGCAAACGTTTTCTTTTCATATCGGTTGTCGAATTGTTGTGGCGGCTGTCTGTCCAGCGGCCGCCTTGTTGACTATGCAAAGTTAGCATTTTAACTCCAAATTTGCACAATTAAAGATTACTTATTATATTTGCCGATAGAAAATCCATCTATCCATCATGAAAGCGAAACAATTCATCCGCATCTTGTGTGTGGCCATTCCGGCAATGTTTGCGTTGTCGTCATGCAACGCGAACGGCAAATATGTGGCGTATAACGGCACGGTGGCACATTCGTATTGGACTTTCAGTTTTGGCACAGTCTATCACGAATTGCCCGATGTTGATCCCGACTCTTTCGAGTCGCTCGAAAACTGGCTTGGCCGCGACAAAAGCCACGCTTATTTCCGTGATAAAATCATCGACAATGCCAATCCGTCAACCCTCAAGGCTGAACACTTCCCCCTTTCGCGCGACAGAAAGGACTACTATTTCGAGGCAAAGGCTTTGCGTGTTGCCGACATGAAGGCATTCAAGGTGCTCAAATGGTACGACACAAGTATGTGGGCCCGCGACAACCGCTACGCCTACTACGACTCTATCCGTATCGACACCCCCGACATCGAGTCGTTCCGCGTGGTTTCGCACTGCGTGGCTGTTGACAGCAAGAATGTTTATCGTTACGGAAAGATTCTTCCTCTTGCCGACCCCGCCACCTATCAAGAATCGTGGAAAGGCTTCTACTCGCGCGACAAGGCTCACATTTGGTATTTGGGCACGCTGCTTGAGGATGCCGACTATGCCTCTTTCGTTGTCGATAGTGACAACGCAGCCCACGACAGCCGCGGCAGTTTCGACGGTGCGGATAGGGCTAAGGCCGCTCCCCCTGCCGAATAGCTTCAGCCCTTGCCGGCATAACTTATCGACGGAGTGACCGAGTTGCGGACTTGGCTCTCCGTTTTTTCATGTCAATGCCGATGTGCGATTGTGCCTGTCGGGCAAGCGCCCTGCCGTCCTAAACGTCTGTATTATCCATGCAATCTATATAGTCTATGCCGTCTATATAGTCTATGCCGTCTGTATAGTCTATCCCGTCTATAGTCGGCTGCGGCAGATGTCAGTCGGTGATTTCTTCCCATTCGGCATCCTCCACTCGGCGTGTGTTGCCCGGGTTGGGGTCGTAGTCGGGGACGTTGTCCTCGGCTATTTCGCTTGATGGGATTTCCTCGTATTCAACCGTTTCGGCACGCTGGTAGCGGTCGGAATTGCGCTCTTTTGTGGCTTTTTCATCTTCGTCGGAGTGCTGGCGGAAAACGTTGGAGCGTGTCCCGCGGCGTATTCCTGCAAACAACACGGCAAACAGAAGGAAAAGGAGCAGCAGAGGCAAAAACAGAAGTTTGGCAAGGCAACTGAACATGGTGTTGGAGTGTGTGGATTAAGATTAGTTTTTGTTAAGAAAAATGATGGCTACCGACATGGCCACGTACAATGCTATCACCCAAGCCAATCCGCCGACGCCCAATAGGGCCACGAGGATGACGGTGGCGGCAATGAGCAGATAGCGCTCAATGTTGCCTTTGAGCCGATAGTGTTTGAACTTTAGCGAGAACATCGGCAGTGGAGCCACCATCAAGCCCGAAAGGATGACGATTAACGCCAATGTGAGCGTCAGGTTCATATCGGTCTGTCCATAGACAATCGCGCAATAACCAATCCAGAAGATGGCGTTTGACGGTATGGGCATGCCGATGAATGATGTGGTTTGGCGCGTATCGACGTTGAATCGGGCGAGGCGCAGACCTCCGAAGATGGTCACGAGCATGGCGGCGTAGGCCCAGCATCCGGCGTCGAAAGCCTCCATCATGTTGAACACAAGCATGGTGGGCGCGATGCCGAAGCTCACGAGGTCGGACAAGGAGTCGAGCTCTTTGCCAATCGGCGAGACGGCATGGAGCGCGCGTGCGGCGAAGCCGTCGAAAAAGTCGAATACGGTGGCGGCGCCAATCAGGCAAAATGCCACCTGATAGCCGGTTAGCGGTCCGAAAGTGTCGGCCGAACGGAAAGCGAACACCACAGCGAGGGTGCCCGACAACATATTCATGCAAGTGATGAAATTGGGTATGTTTCTGCGAATCGCCGACATCTTATTATTGTTTTTTTGCATCTGTTGAACGTGGTGAAAGCTCTTTATTTTAGGCGAGCGATTTCGGTCACTCCGCCGGTGGTTTTGTCGCCGCGGCTCACTTTGATTTCCGTGCCGATGGGGAGATATACATCGACGCGGGAGCCGAACTTTATGAATCCGAAATGATAGTCGATCGACGCTTCGTCGCCAGCCTCGGGATAGGTGACTATCCGTCGGGCAATGGCTCCGGCTATTTGCCGCACAAGCACTTTCGCCCCGTTGCGGGCAAGCAGAAGCATCGTGGAGCGCTCGTTCTCAGTGCTCGACTTGGGCAGATATGCCGCCATGAACCGTCCCGACTGGTGCTCCACTTGAAGCACTTCGCCGTCGATGGGAAACCAATTGGCGTGGACGTTGAAAATCGACATGAAAATCGACACTTGTATCGCGCGGGCGTGGAGAACGTCGTTTTCCTCAACCTCCTCCACCACCACCACTGTGCCGTCGGCGGGGGCGACTACAACCCCTTCGCGCTCGCCCATGAATATTCGGCGTGGCGAACGGAAGAAATTGACTGTCAGCATGAAAAGCACTAACGACAGCGAGGATATCACTATCGCCACAGCTTTGTTCGAGCCAAAGCCCCACAGGAGTCCATTGACGACACAAAGCAGCAGGAACATTGTCAGCAATATTCCCACTCCTTCATGATGCAGTTTATATTTCATTCTATTCCTTATTCTGTTGGATTTCGGCCGAAACCGATGATTAACTTGCAAAGTTACAACATTTCCCCGAAATGAACGGCATTTTACCCGATTTTTTGCCAATGAGGACGTAATGCTGTCG
>CADBML010000181.1 GCA_902795825.1 uncultured Bacteroidales bacterium | reverse complement strand
TAATATCAGTTGATTGCCCGACGTTTCCGCCGGGCAATCAATTTTTTCACCATCCCAATTGCAATGTTTGAAGACAACTTAAACAACCCATTAACAATTTAAACAACAACTTATTATTTAACGCGAATATCCATAAATTAATCACTAATTATTTTTATAATTAATGGATAATTCATGACAATTCGTGTCAATAATAAAAACAGATTGTCAATGCATAATGCACAATCGGGCTTCGCGACTGCGATAATTAGACATAAGAACATGATAAACCGCAGCGGGCATACAGTATCGTCTGTTAACCTTGTTAAGGGGTTAACAAGGTTAACAGCGAAGAAAAAGTCGTGCTGCATTTGCGGCCTCTTAGGCGAATCATCACATTCGGAAACTTCGGAGGCAGAGCCTCCGACAACGTGGACAGTCGTGCCGGAGGCATCGTGTTCTACCCATCAGAACTTTCGTGCCAATTCGACATAAAAAAAGGTGCTCAGCGATTGCCGAGCACCCTCTTTTAAGGGGATTTATAGTGAGTCCCTTAACGATAAACTATCCTCTATACACATTATTTTACCAGCATTTTTTTGCCGTTATGGATATAGATGCCGGCGGCCGTGGGCTTTTCGGTTAGGCGGATGCCCGAAATTGTGTACCATACGTTATCGTTGGCCGCGTTGTCGTCCTTTCCGATTTCCACGGATGCATGGTGCTCTATCGAGACTATGATGTCTTCGTCGGTCAGAGTGATTGTCCAAGTGCCGTCGTGGTTGTCGGCGATTGAGCCCTTGTTAACTTTGAACGCCAATGTCTCGTCTCTCAAAAGCGGATTTTCGTTGTTATCTTCGTTTTCGACTACACTTAATCTGACAATTATCTGCTGTTCGTTTCCAGCATAGACCGCTTCGTTGAATGCCACCCCCACCGAGGCGTTTTCGACGAGTTCGATTGCCACTTCATCATCGCCCCTGACAACATAGCCTCGCTGTGCCTTACCAACGGCATCGCTACCGTTGATGCCAGCAGCGTTGCAGTCGCCGGCATAATAGTTGTTGCTGATGCTTGAAGCGAATCCGATAGAGTATCCAACTATACCTCCTTCATAGGAACTCGACTCGACACTTCCCAGATTGAGGTTATTGCTCATAACGGGCTTGTTCAATGACCTGTAGTAACTTCCGGATATACCACCTGCTTTATTGTTCGCCGTGATTGACGCTTGATTGACGCAGCAGTCGATTTGGCCGGTACATCGTCCCACGATGCCTCCGACTTCTTCATTGCCATTCACAGCGACACCCGAGGCGGTGGTGCACCCGCTTATGGAGCCGGCGAAAAGCCCTGCGAAACCACCCACGATTGAACCACCCGTAATTGAGCAGCCCTGCCCCAAGTGGAGGTTGGTGATGACACCATTGTTGCCCACGACTCCAAATATTGCCACACGTTCATCGTCAGGCTTGTTGATAACCATGTTGGTTAAAGTGTGGCCGTTGCCGTTGAAATTGCCGTTGAAGCGATTGGCGATTGTCCCTATCACAAATTGCTCGGCACCGGTGTAATCAAGGTCGTTCTCGAGGCTGAAGTACACGCCGTTATAGTCCAATTCTTCCTGCATGAGCGCAATGAGATTCATGTCACTTACACTTGTAATAAGATAAGGTGATTCGGCGGTGCCTTCGCCGGACCATGCGAGCTTGCCGATTTGCGCCACGAGCGACTGCTCACTCGTGTCGAGGTGGTCGTCATCGCTGTGAGCCTTATAATATACGATATATGTACCATCGGAAATGGCGGTAGGCAACTCGGCACTGTATTCTCCGTCATCAAGACGATAGAGCATGATGCCGTTCTCGGCCTCGCCCGCGGTGATGAGCACTTGCGATAGTCCGTTATAAACGAGTCCTTCTATGGCGGCAGGTGGCGTGACGATTCGCGCCACGGACTCGGTGGGCTCAACTCTGAACACCACATCGGTGGAACCCGCGTAGTCGCCAATGCCCTCGATGACGGCTGTGTATTCGCCCGCGTGAATGATTTCGTCGGGCCACGTGACGGTGAAGTGCTCACCCTCGGTGAGCGGTTGCTGAGCGCCGTCCTTGATGTCGGTCACCTGCACTGTGGGAGCCAATGGCTCGCCGGTATAGGTGAGTGCCGAGATGTTGATTTGCACCCAAGGGGAGTAGGCGATGTCGCGCTTGAGGTCGGCATTGGCACTGATGGTAACGTTATCGTTGGGCATGGTGAACTCATAATAGGGTTGTCCGTCTCGTTCTGTCTCGCCGATTGCGACATCGTTTGCGAGGTAGGTGACTTGGTCGCCTACTTGGCAATATCCGTCGGGCGCGGCATAGTCGAGCGTCAGGAGCATATATTTGTCGGCGGCGTAATAGGCTTTACTGCCATCATAAAATGTGGCCGAGGGCAATGAACCGCTCACACCGTCGGTCATCGCGACTGTTCCCATCCATTTTGCCCCATCTGTGTCGGCACCATTGACAGCCCCGTGGCGATTGGCGGTGTTGTAATAGCACGTAATGATGGTTCCACTGTTGGTTCCCGCAATATCGCCTACGGTGTTGGTGCCATCTATCGTGCCGAGGAAATAGTTATAATCCATCCTTGCTGACGAACCCACGTTGCCGGCGATTCCACCCAGCTCCGTGGCCTTGTTGATGCCTGAAACAGTAATGGTGGCTTTACTCACGCAACCCGACACTTCGCCGACAGCCGTACCCACGATGCCACCAAAACTTGATGGCAGGTAAGAGCTGCCTGCGGCATCGGGATGAACTTTTACCACGACATTCTCGCCGACAGTGCAGTTAAAAATATGGGTGTTGCTGCCCGCCGTGCCGACTATTGTTCCGACGTTACCGATGCCGGTGAATGTGGAATTGCCGTCAATTTTGAGGTCGCTCACATAGCCGCCATAGCCCAGATAGCCGAAGATTCCGCAGTGATCGGGGTCTTCGGTGATGGTAACGTTATAAAGGGTGTAGTTGTTGCCCAAAAAATAGCCGCAGAAGCGTCGAATGCCGGTGGCTCCGTTCTCGGTATAATATTGACCGCCGATGGGCGGTATTTGGCCCCACATGCTGAAATCAATGGAACTGGTGAGTTTGAAATAAACCCCCTCAAAGGTGTTGCCGGCTTTCACCTCATCCGAGAGCTGGACAAAGTGGCTTGGATTGTAGATTCGGTAGGGGTCGCTAATGGTGCCGCTGCCGCCACCGAAAGTGCTGTCGGCCCACACCGTCGCGGGCATGGTGAGGAGCATGGTCGTCAATGCGACGAATGTTCTCCAGAATGTCTGCTTGTTAGTCATTGATAGTCTTTTTTGATAATCATAACGTGTTTATTGTTCTTCTAATACATTGGTGTCGAGGGCTATAGAAATTGCCGCCAATGTGGCCAGCGTGAAATTGTGGGTGCCGTGAAGCCAACGCGACACTTCGCCTTGCGAGTGTTTGACGAGTTTGGCAAAGTCCTTATGCGACATTTCCCGTTCGAAGAGCACGCGCTCGATGCGGCGGGCAATTTTCTTCGACATCTCGTGCATCAACGCCTCTTGGCGAGCATGGATTTCGTCATTGTTTTGGGCCATTTTTCCTGCCATATTTGTAAACTTTTGCTGCAAAGTTAAAAATAAATTTTCAGACAATTGCTATAAAAAGCAAAAAAAATTCAATAATTAGCAATATTTTAGCTTTTAATGGTAATTATGGTTGTTCTCAATACTGGTTCTCAATACATCGTGGAAATGCAAAAACACCGTGGCTTATTTCGTCGGGTCGAATAAATTTTCTACCTTTGTCGGAGTATTATGTATTCATTCCGACGCAAAATAGTAATTCTTACGGTTGCCGCCGTCGCCTTGTCGATGGTCGCCGCCGACTATGGCCTTACCGCTCGCAAGGCCGCCCGATTCTTCGACAATAGGGAGTGGGCGAGCGCGTCGGCAATGTATGAGCTGATGCTCAACGAAAAGCCTTCGGAGGTGGAAACATATGCCTTGGCTATCGTCGCGGCCTACGAGAACGCCGACACCCTTAAGGCGATGAACCTTTTCGAAAGGGCGCAAGCCAATTTCATTCCTTTCGACTCCGTGCTTACTGCCACACGCCGAACAAGCTTCGCCGTAGGCGAACCGCGGCTATACGAAGACTTTCTCCTGCGGGTGCGTCAGGCTAATCCTTCGATTGAACGCCCGATTAACGGTTACCTGCTGAAATACTATCTTTTCCGCCACGACGGCGAAAACATAATGAAGTATGCCGAAATAATGTCGGTCGGCGCTCCCAATGCGCAGGAGTATGTCAAAGCTTTCAATGAGGGTCTTCGGCTAACGGGGCGGACAGATGAGATGAAATTCATTGCAGGCGATTCCGGCGAAATGCCAGAATCGTTCGATGAGCTTGTCAATATTGGTGTCACCGCCATGGTGCTTGCCGAAGCCGACTCCACCGGCGAAACCCGCCGATTCGCACTTAAAGCCCTGACCGCCGCCAACAAAATTAAAACCACGCCCAAGCTTCGCGAGTATATCACCAATTTATCCGAAAAGTAAGCGGTTTTGTCGCATTGAGTGTTAAATTGCGATTTTTTTGTGGCAAAATGTTGCCAATATCAAATATTTACCGTACTTTTGTCACAAATTTTCAGTCCTAATGGAAAAAATAGATAATTTAGACCGTCAAATATTGGGCATCGTAGTGCGAAATGCGCGTATTCCCTCCAAAGATGTGGCCGCCGAATGTGGTGTGTCAAGGGCCGCAATTCACCAGCGCCTGCAGCGGATGATAGATGCAAACATCATCACCGGTTCAGGCTATACAGTTAATCCAAAGGTGCTCGGCTACCGCACCTGCACGTATATCGGTGTCAACCTTGAGCGCGGCGCAATGTATCGCGACGTGGTGCCTGAGTTGGAAAAAATAGAGGAAATTGTCGAATGTCACTACACGACCGGTCCTTACACGATGCTCATCAAGCTCTATGCTAAGGATAACGAGCATTTGATGGACCTTCTGAACAATAAAATTCAGACAATCTCCGGCGTGACCGGCACCGAAACCCTCATCTCGCTCGACTGCAGCATAGCGCGCTCGATTCCTATTAAGATGAAGTGAACCACAGAACCGAGATTTTCGAAAATAAATTTAGTTGATAAATTGAGTGAAACAATGCCGGCAAGCCTGTCGGCGTTGTTTTTTATGGCGTTGGCAGTTGAGGCTGTGGAGTAAACATCGAGCTACGGCATGCCGATGCGGTCGGCAGTCGGCAGGAGGAAAGCAGCAGCGGCACGACGTTGACCGCAGCACGCCGAGGGAGTGATGGCGTGCCGCGGGGCAGGTTGCCGAAGGCGGGGTATGCGCTATTTTTTTGGATAGCGGCGTGATTTCCTTTTGGGCTTGGCTTCCTGCGCGTTGACGATGTCGAGACATTCCTGCTCGGAGAGGTTTTCGGGCTCGGCAACGGTGCGCGGGATTTTGTAGTTGGCCTGCTTGTAGGCGATGTATTTTCCGAAGCGTCCGTTGAGGATTTGCAAGTCGGGGTTTGTGGGGAATGTCTTGACGATGCGGTTGCTCGCCGCTTCGTTTTTTGCCCTGATGAGTTCGGCGGCTTGATCGACGGTCACTTCCATGGGGTCGATTTCCTTGGGGATTGACACGAAAGTCTTCCCGAGTTTGACGTAGGGACCGAACCTGCCGATGGCCACGCTCACCTCTTCGCCGTCGATGTCGCCGATGACGCGGGGGAAGGAGAACAGGTCGAGCGCTTCTTCGAGGGTGATTTTGCCCACCGACTGACCTTTCCGTAGCGAGGCGAAACGGGGCTTGTTGCCGTTGTTGGCTTCGCCGATTTGCACGAGGGGGCCGTAACGGCCGATTTTGACGAATACGGGCTGTCCCGAGGCGGGGTCGGTGCCCAACAGCCGTTCACCCACTTTGTGCTCCAGGCGCAGGTTTGACACTCGCTCCACGTCAGGGTGGAAAACGTTGTAAAATTCGCGGATTTCCTCGGTCCAAGCGAGGCGGCCTTCGGCGATTTCGTCGAATTTTTCCTCCACGTTGGCGGTGAAGTTGTAGTCGAGAATGGCGGGGAAGTATTCCGTGAGGAATTTGTTGACAATTTCGCCTATGTCGGTGGGGATGAGTTTTCCGCGGTCGGCGCCGTAGGCTTCTGTGCGCGTCGAGGCGGTGATTTTGCCATCCTTGAGGGTCATGCTCTTGAGCTTGATCTTTTCGCCCTCTTTCGAGGCTTTTTCCACATATCCGCGCGACTGGATGGTGGAGATGGTGGGGGCGTAGGTCGATGGGCGGCCAATGCCGAGCTCTTCCATCCGCTTAACGAGCGAAGCCTCGGTGTAGCGTTGAGGCTGAAGAGTGAGCCGTTGTGTAGCCTTCACCGCTGAAGCGTCGAGAGTGTCGCCTTTTGTCAACGGCGGCAGAATAGCGTCGGCAGCGTCGGCAGTGTCGGCGGCGTCATCCACGCCTTCGATATAGACACGCAGAAAGCCGTCGAACACGATTGTTTCCCCCGAGGCGACAAACATCTCTTTTCGAGTCGAAGGGAGGATGTTGACGTTGGTTTTCTCTATTTGCGCGTCGGCCATTTGGGAGGCGATAGTGCGCTTCCAGATGAGGTCGTAGAGGCGTTTTTCCTGCGACGTGCCCGAGATGGTGTGGTGGTTCATGTAAGTCGGTCGGATGGCCTCGTGGGCTTCCTGCGCGCCTTTCGTGCGCGTGGTGAAGCGGCGTACACGCAGGTATTCCTCGCCGAGGGTAGCCTTTATCTCGTTGGAGATGCCGGCGATGGCAAACGACGAAAGATTGACGGAGTCGGTACGCATATAGGTGATGTGTCCGGCCTCATAAAGGCGCTGTGCCACCATCATCGTCTGGCTGACGGTAAAACCGAGTTTTCGTGACGCTTCTTGCTGGAGAGTGGAGGTGGTGAACGGCGGTGCCGGCGACTTTTTCGTCGGCTTCACCGTAATGTCGTCGATGGTGAAGATGGCGGTGGCGATGTCGGAAAGGAACTGTCGCGTTGTCGGCTCGTCGGGGAGGCGTTTCGACAGTTCGGCTTTCACTTCATGGCCGTCGGCGGTGAGGAACACCGCGCTGACGCGGAAATACTCCTCGGGCTTGAAGTTGCGGATTTCCTGCTCGCGGTCAACGATAAGGCGCACTGCCACCGACTGCACACGCCCTGCCGACAGCGACGGCTTGATTTTCTTCCACAACACGGGCGAGAGCTCGAAACCGACGATGCGGTCGAGCACCCGGCGGGCCTGCTGGGCATCGACGAGGTTGATGTCGATGTCGCGCGGATTCTCGATGGCGTTGAGGATGGCGTTTTTCGTGATTTCGTGGAACACGATGCGGCGCGTGGCTTCTGGCTTGAGGCCGAGAGTCTCGTAAAGATGCCACGCGATGGCTTCTCCTTCGCGGTCCTCATCACTTGCGAGCCACACCGTCTCGGCTTGGGAAGCATTGCGCTTCAGGGTTTCCACAAGTGAGGTTTTATCTTCGGGAATCACGTATTCGGGCTTGAAATCGTTGTTGACGTCGATACTGAAATTTTTCTCTTTCAGGTCGCGGATGTGGCCGTAGCTCGACATCACCTTATAGTCTTTGCCCAAAAACTTCTCTATCGTTTTCGCCTTAGCCGGCGACTCTACAATCACTAAATTTTTCTGCATAAATCAAAGTTCCTGCTAAAATCACCCGCAAAGGTAGGAAAAAAATCATTATTGCGGGCAAATAATTCCAAAAAACTGCCAAAACGACCGAAAGGCGTGCAGCAAAAAAAGGGCTTCCCGTTGAGGGAGGCCCTTTTGCGATTGGCGGAGCAACGTCGCATGGAGTGACGACTGTGCCGCTTGGAGTTGTCGCTGATTAGCGGACAAGAACTTTCGATGCGCTGACTTTGCCGTTCGAGAGGGTGTTGACCTTGATGAGGATCTGGCCAGCGGCGGGATTGTTGACGCGTACGCCCTGGAGGTTGTAGTAAGCTGTTGCGACAACTTCGCCTTCTGCGGCAACTGACTCAACGCCAGATGAACTGCCATAGGTGTAGTATGCGGCACCGCCGCCAGCGTTCCAAATATAAATTCCAAATTTGTTGTTGCCTTCCTTGCGGACGGTGTAAGCGCGGAACTGATTTGAAAGTGCTTCGGCGTCGCCTTCCTCGGCGATGATGTCACCTGTTGTCATGTTCTTGAGTTGGAACTGGAATGTGCGAGCGGCAGCGGCCACGGCATACATTTCGTCGTTGTAGAAGAAATAGTCGAAGCCTTCGCAAGTGCCTCCACCGACTGTTCCGAGGTTGGAGAGTTC
>CADBML010000180.1 GCA_902795825.1 uncultured Bacteroidales bacterium | reverse complement strand
GGCGCTGTGTCCTACATATTTTTTGAACGTGGAATTAATAGAAAGCCCCTTTAAAAAATTCGAGGGTTAAACTTCGGCTCGGTGAAAAATACCGATTTCGTATTTGGTGTCAATTTTGCTCCGACGGAGTTTTTTTATTACTTTTGTGAACTAAAGGCGGACAAACTCCCGCCAACGTCAGACAATGCGATATTTCATTTCATCCGGCGAAGCGTCGGGCGACATACACGCGGCGGCATTGATTCGCGAGCTGCGCCGAATCGACGGCAATGCCACATTCGGCTTTCTCGGAGGCGACCTGATGGCGGAAGCCGCGGGCATCGCCCCATTGATTCACTACCGTGAAATGGCCTTTATGGGCTTCAGCGAAGTTTTACGTCATCTCGGAAAGGTGCTTGGCAATCTCTCGACAGCGAAAAAAGCAATGCTCAATTTCCAACCCGACGCTTTGATTCTTGTGGATTATCCGAGTTTCAACCTCAAATTGGCTAAGGCGGCAAAACGTGCGGGCGTGAAAGTTTTCTACTTCATTTCGCCCAAAGTGTGGGCATGGAAGCAATGGCGAGTGAAGGCAATCAAGCGCAATGTCGATTCGATGCTTTCGATTCTGCCTTTCGAAAAAGAGTTCTACCGCCGCCACGATTACGAAATCACTTACGTCGGCAATCCGTCGGTGGGCGAAATTGACTCGGCCGCAGCAGCTTTTCCGGCGGCGGAAAACTTCCGCAGCGCCAACGGTCTTGACACGACGAAGCCTTTAATGGCCCTCGTCGCCGGTAGCCGCGTGGGCGAAATCCGCAACAACCTGCCCGTGATGGAAGCCGTGGCACGCCGTTTCCCGAATTATCAAGCAGTGATAGCCGGCGCACCGGCCATCGAAAAAGGCCTTTATTCATCGCTGACCGACCTTCCCGTCGTCGACAACGCCACATTCGCCCTTATGCGCCATGCCGACATCGCCCTCGTCACGTCGGGCACAGCCACGCTTGAATGCGCGCTCTTGGGCACTCCCCAAGTGGCTTGCTATCGCTCCAACGGTTCGGCATTGACTTACAAAATCATGCGCTGGCTCGTCAGCGGCAAATATGTCACCCTGCCAAACCTAATCACCGACGAAGAAATCATTCCCGAAATGCTCTTCAACCGCTGTTCGCCCGACCTTGTCGCCACAGAAGTGGAGCGGATATTGCCCGACACCGACGGCCGCCGTGCCCAGCTCGAAGGCTACCGCCGCATGCGTGACCTTCTCGGCGACAACGACGCAGCCGCCACCGCCGCCAAAGCGATTATCGATAGATGCAATATAAAGAATCTATAATAAGACCGCAATCCGATGACTGATTTTCTCCGTAATATCATGCTCGACCCGACGAGGCCTATACGTGTACTCTTTGTCTGCCTCGGTAATATATGCCGATCGCCGGCGGCGGAAGGAATCCTGCGCGACGTGGTTGAACGAAATTCCGCGTCGGCCTTCTGGGAAATCGACTCGGCAGGTACGGGCCACTGGCATATCGGCCAACTGCCCGACCCGCGTATGCGCTCCCATGCCCGACGTCGCGGAATAGAACTCACCCACATTTGCCGAGTGATAACTACCGACGATTACGACCGCTTCGACATCATCATCGGCATGGACCGCACGAACATCAGCGAACTGCGCCGCCTCGCCCCCTCAATCGAAGGCGCGAGGAAAGTGGTGGAGATGCGCGAGTTTTTCTCGCCGTCGGCAACATACGACTATGTCCCCGACCCTTACTACGAAGGCCACGAGGGTTTCGAACTCGTCCTCGACCTCCTCGAAGACGCCTGCCAAAATATGTATGATACCTTAACGAAAATTCATCAGCAATGAAACTTTCACAAACTATATGGCTGCTCGCCATCGCATTGACCGCCTGCTCTGCAAAACCCCATGTCACTTGGGAACAACTCGGCAACCGTGACGACAACACCTATGTCCAACGAATCACAGTAGAAAACTCGAAAAATATCGACCGGTTATGCTTCAACCAGTTCGCCCGCAAGATGTCGCCGGTCAACCCCGCCGACTCCATCCACGAAATCGTGCCGGGTTATTACTATATCACATCGTCGCGTTTCGGCAAAACGAACGACACAATCCGCATCGACATCGTCACCCACGGACGGTTCAACGCACGCTGCTACGCAATCGACGGCCTCCATGCCATCAACCGCAAGGGCAAACTCGTCGAAGTGGGCTACACACGTATGCCCGTCGACCAATTCCCCGCACAATGGTCGAACGCCAATTTCGACCTCATGCCCTATGCCGATTCAATATTTATTATAAATCAACGGCTTGAATGTAACCGCAAACTCGACGCGTTCGACATCATTCCACGGCTGAAAAGCGTGGAAGTCGCAGCCTCGGGAAAGACGAAATCATCCGCACGAATTGACGAGAAAATCATTGCTAACGACAACGAGGAATTCTATCGCATCATCCTGAAAGGCAACGCAATATCCATTGAGGGCGCATCGCGTGAGGCATTGAAAACCGCCCGCCGCACTCTCGACCGACTTTTCGACATCAACGGCGGCGAACTGCCCAACGCCGTGATCGAGGACTATCCCGACTTCCACTATCGCGGACTGATGATTGATATCGCACGCAATTTCCAGCCGCTCGAAGCCATGAAACGCGTCGCCGACCTCATGGCCGACTACCGGCTCAATAAACTCCATTTCCACTTCTGCGACGACGAGGCCTGGCGACTTGAAATCCCCGGAATGCCCGAACTGACCGAATATGGCTCGCGCCGCGGCTACACCACCGACGAATCCGACTTCCTCGCCCAAATTTTCACCGGTAACGGCGACCCTGAAAACAAACAGTCGTCGTCGAACGGCTATTATTCTGTCGATGACTTCGTCAGCCTACTGCAATATTGCGACAGCCTCGGCATCGAGGTCATTCCCGAAGTGGAATCGCCCGGCCATGCCCGCGCCGCCATCAAGGCGATGCAATACGTCTATAACAAACACAACTCTGTCCGTCATTTCCTTAGCGAAGATTGCGACACATCCTCATATACTTCAGCACAGGCTTTCCACGACAACGTAATGAATCCGGCAATCGACGGGCCACACGACTTCATGTCGCGCGTGGCCATGGAAATCCATCGAATGTACGATATGGCGGGCGTCCCTCTCCGCCAATTCCATATCGGCGGCGACGAAGTGCCCGCCGGCGCTTGGTTGGGTTCGCCGTCGGCAATGGGATATATCGAACACCGCGGTTTCGACGGCGAACGCGGACTGCACGCATATTGGGTGAGCGAACTGTCGAAAATGCTCTCTTCGCGAGGAATCAAGATGAACGGTTGGCAGGAGATTGCCCTCGGCCATTCTAAGGCTTACAACGATTCCATATCGCCGCTCGTCGGCGCTGTGAACTGCTGGAGCACGCTGCGCACGAAGGGTGTTCCCGAAGAGGCGGCTCGCAATGGCTTCCCCGTAGTGCTGTCGAACGTCAACCACTTCTATATGGACCAAGTCTATAACAACCACCCCGAAGAGCCTGGGCTCAACTGGGGCGGTTCCGTCGATGAGTTTGCGGCTTTCAACGGCTATGCCGACGCGCTTTGCCAGCTGCCCGACGCCTCCGCCGACCGCCTTATCGGCATCTCGGGACATCTGTTCGCCGAAACGCTCCGTTCGCCCGAAATGATGCAGCTCTACCTGCTGCCGAAAATGCTCGGTCTTGCCGAGCGGGCCTGGAACCGCCACGAGAGTTGGACATTGCCCGAGTTCAACAAGATTATCGGCGAACGCGAACTGCCGTGGCTCGAGCGCAGCGGCTATAACTTCCACCTCCGCCAGCCAGGCATCGTAGCAGGCGACGGAATAGTGATGATGAACAGCCCCTACGTCGGCGCTGAAATCCGCTATACCACCGACGGCACCACGCCTACGGCGAAATCGCAACTCTATTCGAAGCCGTTCGAATTTTCGGGCGACCCGAAACTTATCCGCGCCCGTCTCTACTATCTCGGCAAAGAGAGTCTTTCGTCATTTTTAAGGGGCTTGTAACGTGAACCTCACCTGCATAGCACTACGCACCACCCGTTATAGCGACCGCTACGACATCCTCTCGGCATATTCCCGCGAAATCGGTCGCGTCGCGCTGCTCGTCCCTGCGGGCAGCGGAAAGGAGGCGCGGCGTGTTCGCGCGTTGGTTCAGCCGTTGTCGTTGTTCTCTTGCACGTCCGACATCCGCCCCACACGCGAAATCCACTCGATGAGCCAATGCTCGCTCGTGGGCAGCACGTCGGCGGCTATCGGCGCAAATCCGTTAAAAACAAGTGTGGCTATTTTTCTTGCCGAAATTCTCTCCACGCTTTTGCGTGAAAATCAGGCTGACGAGGCCACATTTGAATTTCTGAAAGACGCTGTCGAGCGGCTTGCCACAACGGCAGCCGTGGCGAATTTCCACATCTGCTTTCTCTATCATTTCGCCCAATATGTGGGTATCGCGCCCGACACGGCAACCTACTCCGACCGACGGCTTTTCGACCTCCAAAACGCGCGGTTTCTCGACACACCGCCCCTCCACAACGACTTTCTCGGCCCCGACGAGTCGGCTGTCTTCCACAGCATCTCGCGCATGACTTTCGACAATATGCGCTTCTTCGAGTTCAACCGACAGCAACGAGCGCAAATACTTTCGCTGATAATGAGGTATTATACAATTCATTACGCCTCGCTCTCGTCGGTCAAGTCGCTCACCGTCCTGCAATCGCTTTTTGATTAGCATATATCATTTTGCTGTAAGATTTTGGAATTTAGTGGAATTTTGCTTAACTTTGCGACTAAATTCTAAAGATTTGCAACTATTAACAATAAAAACGTCGTCAAAATGTCACTAATTATTCCCAAACGCTACCGTGCCCGTCTGCTCCCCGAAACAACTGAAGTGGCCATCAAAACGATAAAAACCGCATTCCAACGCGAACTCGCCTCCGCACTCAACCTCCGACGGGTGACAGCCCCGCTGTTCGTCCTCTCGGGCACCGGACTCAACGACGACCTCTCCGGCACCGAACACGCCGTCACATTCAACATCGCCGACATGGGCGACAGGCGCGCCGAAGTGGTCCACTCGCTCGCAAAATGGAAGAGGGTCAAACTTGGAGCTTACGGCATCGAACCCCATTTCGGCTTATACACCGACATGAACGCCATCCGTACAGCCGAAACCCTCGACAACCTCCATTCGCTCTACGTCGATCAGTGGGACTGGGAACAGACAATCACCGAAACCGACCGAAACCTTGATTACCTCAAATCATGTGTCGAGAAAATCTACGAAGCCGTAAGGCGCGTCGAAGCCCTGATTTACGAGCAATATCCCCATATAACCCCAACGCTTCCCGAACGGATTGCCTTTATCCACTCCGAACAGCTCCTCCAACTCTACCCCGACCTCACACCGAAAGAACGCGAGGAGGCAATCACCCGCGAGGCAGGAGCCGTGTTCATCATCGGAATCGGAGGCGCACTCTCCGACGGCCGTCCGCACGACTTGCGCGCCCCCGACTACGACGACTGGTCAACTCCAAACGACGACGGCTTTTTCGGATTGAACGGCGACATCATGCTTTGGAATCCCGTGCTCGAATGTGCGTTCGAACTCTCGTCGATGGGAATACGCGTCGATCCCGCCGCCATGCGGCTGCAATTGCGCCTGCAGAACCGCGAAGACCGCGAACGCTACAAATTCCACTCCATGCTCCTCCGCGGCGAACTGCCCTTGTCGATTGGCGGAGGCATCGGACAAAGCCGGCTGTGCATGTTCCTTCTCAAAAAAGCCCACATCGGCGAAGTGCAAGCCTCAATCTGGCCCGAAGACCAAATCGAAGAATGTGCCAAAGCCGGCATTGCGCTCATCTGACCACCACCTGAGCCGGCACCGTCTCCCGAACCGACCAAATCGCCGACGGACTTGATGTCTCGACACGAAAAGCCACTGCCGCAAAACCACGGCAGACTTTTTTCGTGCAATAACGTGCAATAACGGAAATATTCAGCCGAGGATTGCTTTATCAGCCGCTTGTTTTGAAATCCCTTAAACATGGCGTTTATAGAACGCACCGACATTTTTTTCGTTGATTTATAGCGAATGACAAGATTTTTTCGTAAATTTGCGGTGCAAAAAAAGGCAATAGTCCCGCATTTGCCCCAAAATTCTTAAATAACTCATTAAAATTCAACAAATAACAAACTCAACCCAATTATGACAAAAGTAGCTATTAACGGCTTTGGCCGCATCGGTCGTCTCGCATTCCGTCAAATGTTCGAGGCTGAAGGTTATGAAGTAGTCGCCATCAACGACTTGACAAGCCCCAAAATGCTTGCCCATCTCCTCAAGTACGACACCGCACAAGGCGGATTCGCCGGCAAATTCGGCGAAGGCAAACACACAGTCGAAGCAACCGACAACTCCATCATCGTCGATGGCAAAGAAATCACAATCTACGCTATGCCCAACGCAGCCGAACTCCCCTGGGGCGAACTCGGCGTTGACGTAGTGCTCGAATGCACAGGTTTCTACACTTCAAAGGCTAAGTCGGAAGCCCACATCCAGGCTGGCGCAAAGAAGGTTGTCATCTCCGCTCCCGCCGGCAACGACCTTCCCACCATCGTCTATAACGTAAACCACAAAACTCTTACCCCCGCCGACACCATCATCTCGGCAGCTTCTTGCACCACCAACTGCTTGGCTCCCATGGCAGCCGCCCTTAATGCCTATGCTCCCATCTGCTCCGGCATCATGTCAACCATCCACGCCTACACCGGCGACCAGATGATTCTCGACGGCCCGCAACGTAAAGGCGACCTCCGTCGTTCACGCGCCGGCGCTTGCAACATCGTCCCCAACTCGACTGGTGCTGCCAAGGCTATCGGCCTCGTAATCCCCGAACTCAACGGCAAACTCATCGGTTCCGCTCAACGCGTTCCCACCCCCACCGGCTCAACCACCATTCTCATCGCAGTCGTTAAGGGCAAAGACATCACCGTTGAAGGCATCAACGCCGCCATGAAGGCCGCCGGCTCTGAAAGCTTCGGCTACACCGAGGACCAAATCGTTTCGTCCGACATCATCGGCATGAAATTCGGCTCGCTCTTCGACGCCACACAGACTATGGTTTCGAAGATTGACGACGACACTTATCAAGTTCAAGTCGTTTCTTGGTACGACAACGAAAACTCCTACACATCGCAGATGGTTCGCACAATCAAGTATCTCGCCGAACTGAAATAATATCGTCAGATACCCACCAAAATGCCGTCAGATTTTGCTCCGACGGCATTTTTTTTGCCCCTTTTCTTGCAAATTCAAATTCCTTGGCATAACTTTGCACAAAGACATATTTTCGCCTATCTTATAACGGCAATCCCAAAGTCTTTTCGGGTATCAAAACCCACGACAGGGATTGCTGTAGTCTTTTCTATGGCGTCCACAACCGGAGCACGCAGCCTCACTGCCGCGGAATCCGTATTAGTTCTTTCATTTATTGGTTTAATATTTTTATGGACGCAAAAAAATTCACAAAAGTGTGCCGTTGCACCCTCAACGGCGAAGTCAAAATCCTTGAAACATCTGTAGTCAAGCAGAATGTCGATGATGTCAAGAAAGTGTTGCGCGAATCAAGACGTCCTGCGCTGAGAGTGTCGCTCACGTTGAATGCCGCCACGCTTTGCCTTGTCCACAATCTTCCGAACAGTGCCATCGATGTCCTATCGTTCGCCATCCGCTGCATTGTCGATTCCGACTACTCCCGCGCCCTCAACGCCTCCGGCGGCCGCCGTTTCCGCGCCATTGTCAACAAAAACGCCGCGCTGACTCTCGCCACCGCCCTCGACAAAATCTACCGCTCACTAGGCCACAAAGAGATGGCCAAAGCCAAAGCCTTCGTCATCAATACTTACCGAATGATGCGCGACGACTATCTCATGGAGTAATCCGCCCTCATGTAGTAATCCACAACATCGAGAGGGGGAGCGCTTCCCGACTGCGGGCGCTCCCCCTCTCTTCTTTTACAGCGCGACAGACGCGACAAAACCCACAAAAGTCAGGCCTCCTTCCGCAAGCCGTAGTCGTCACGACAGCGCCCGCGGAAGGGTGATCAGCTCGCGGCTGAGGGGTATGCCGTATGGCTCGTTGCGTCGTCCGCAGATGTAATAATTACGCGCCAAAGCGTCGTCGAGCACACACGACGCGAAACAACGTTTTATTTTCGAGAGATATTCGTTAAGCGTGTTGTTCATCGGGTCAATAAGGTTGGCAATTACCGCTTCGGCGATCGCATCGTCGCGGCCGGGCTTCACCAGCGAATAAATGTCGGAAAGCTCGCGGCGGTAATCCGGCAGGTCGCGCAGGGCTATGCCATCGTGATGACGCAGAAAAAGGATGTAAACGGCTCGGCACATCGCCGGCATTTTCACCTCCATCTCGTCGTAGTGGGGCAACACTATTTTAAGGTCGCCGTTCACCACAAGCGGACTGAGAGCCTGCTCATTGCCGATGATAATCTTACCGCTAAGAAGGGTCTTCATCAAATCGGAAGGGTCGGCGTGGTACTTCGTGACATATTCCACAATCATTGCCCTGATGGCATTCAGGTCGGCCTGACGCTCCGATTCTATCGCTTTGATTTCACATTCCTCTTTCTGTATTTCCCCAT
>CADBML010000179.1 GCA_902795825.1 uncultured Bacteroidales bacterium | reverse complement strand
AATGTGTGTCTGAAATGTATTATCCGCATCATTATAAACAATTATACAACACAACTAATTAATTTTCAACATTTATGAACATCTACAAATTGGGATTTTTATTCGGAGCCACAATTGCGCTTTCGGCATGTGTTTCCGACACTAATCCTTTCTCGGCCGGCACGGGTGGCATCATGCCTCAAGTGAAGGTCAACCAAGAGGTGATTACGGTAAGCCCCATCTCTACTCAAAGCAGAGCAGACGATGTCAATCCCACCGCTGACGACCTCACTATCGCCCTCACAAACGAAGACGGCTCAATCAGCCAAAAATGGTCGTCAATCAGCAAGTTTCCATCCGACGAAGCCTTCAAAGTCGGGCGCTACACGATGGAGGCCTACTACGGCAACATTGACATTGAGGGGTTTGAAAAGCCCTACTTTTACGGCAGTACTGAATTTCAAGTCCAAGAAGACAAGGTTACTGAAGTAAGCATCGAGGCCAAATTGGCCAACACGATGGTGTCTATTTCCTACACCGATGCCTTCCGGAACTATTTCGCCGACTATGGAGTTGAGTTGCATTCCAATGGTGGCAAGTATTTATCTTACGACCGCGAAGAGACTCGTCCGATATATATGCATCCGGGCGATATCGCTATGAATGTGTTGTTGACTAAGCAAAATGGCGTGAGCGCCACGTTCCAGCCAGCGACGCTCTCAAATGCGCTTCCGCAACACCACTACCGAATCACTCTTGATGTCAACGGCGGCGACATGGGCGACGCCAAACTCGTCATTTCGTTCGACGATTCTGTCGTCGAAGAGCCTATCACTATCGACTTGAGCGATGAGATAATGAATGCTCCTGAGCCCGTGGTCACGCCTGAAGGTTTCGAACAAGGAACTCCATTGGAGTTATTCGAAGGTGAAACACCAGCCAACAGCGTCAAAATGATGATAGTTGCTCGTGGCGGCCTGTCTGCGGCCACACTCACCACAAAATCCGCCTCCCTCATTTCGCAAGGATGGCCTGCTGAAATCGAGCTGATGTCGGCTCTCGAATCACAGCGCGCGCGCCTCCGCGACATGGGTTTGAAAGTGGCCGGTCTTTACTCAAATCCCGACCAGATGGCCGTAGTCGATTTCACAAATGTTTTTGCAAATCTTCAATACGACGCATCCGACCCCGAGACAACATTCACTCTTGTTGTTAAAGACAAGACAACGAAGGTTAACGCCCCTGTGACCCTTACTGCCGTAACCACGCCAATCGAGCTTTCTGTAGTAAGTGTTTCTGATGCCAAAGTCAGCGTGAACGAAGCCGAAATGGTCATCTCTTATAACGGCAATGATTTCGACAAGAACATCTCTATCCAGACTAAAGATGAATATGGCGTTTGGAGTAATGCGCATATTATATCGGTCAACGGTGTGGCTCGATCAGCATCAAACTACACAGTGAAATTCAATGTCCCGGATGGTGTCAATGACATTCCTGTAAGAATTAATTATTGCGGAGTGCCTAAGGTCGAGACTACCATTCACCGCATTTCACCCGAATTTTCAATTTTAGTCGATGCATATTCAAATAAGGCTGCCATTAAATTCGTAACCGAAGAAAGCAATATGCTCTCCACCATCGTTAAAAACGCAGCCATATATATCAACGACAAGAAGGTGTCGATAGCTTCCCGCGACGAGTCGACCGGAATTGTCGTCATCACGGGTATTGAGCCTTCGACCGCCTACACATTCAAGGCCACTGTCATGGAGGGCAGCTCGAATCCCACATTCAGCAACGAAGTTACAGAAACAACTGAAGCTCAACCCACCGTGCCTAACGGCTCTTTCGAGGAAACCCAGCAGACGATAAACACCTCTATCAATTGCGGCGGTATCTACTACGAAACCAAACTCAACGTCAATCCCCACCAGAACACTAAATCTTTCACCGTCAGTGTGCCTAAAGGCTGGGCAAATGTAAATGCCAAAACGTTCTGCACTTCAGCTGCCAACAAAAACACGTGGTACATGCAGCCCTCGACTATGATTGACACCTCTACAAAACAAGAAGGTGCCAACTCGGTGAAACTCGTGAGCGTGGCTTGGGATAATAACGGTCCGGAAATTGAAAAATATAACTTTACTTGGGGAAAACTTGAAGAAAACTATGGCTATAGCCACAACGCCCCAAGCCGAATCGCATATCGGGCTGCTGGCAAGCTATTCCTCGGCAGCTACTCATTCACTTCGTCATCCACATCTGAAACATATAATGAAGGGGTCGCATTCTCATCACGACCGTCCGCTTTAAACGGCTTCTATCGCTATTCTCCGGGGACAGGAGCCGCTTCCGACCGCGGATTGGTTAAAGTAGAGGTAATGGGTGTCGAGAACGGGAGCGAGGTGACTATCGCATCGGGAACAATTAATCTCTCGGGCACATCCGGCTTCTCCGCTTTCTCAGTGCCGTTGTCATATTCCAAATTTGGCGTTAAAGCATCTAAACTTAAAGTTATGTTTGCGTCATCTAAAGCCATCGGGACAATCGCAACCGAGACCGCTTCAATCGTAACAACCAACGACTTGGAATCAGCCTCATCTTTGGGAAGTACGCTTTGGATTGACAATCTCACATTTTCTTACTAACCACTAAACATCTCATTAAAATGAAGAAAATATTTTCTATTCTATCCATTGCCACCGCACTACTCTTCGCATCATGCTCGAAGGACAATCCTTGGGATATCGATAGCGGTGAAGGCCAACTTTCGCTCAAGCAAATGAGTGTCGAAGTGGTAAATGCTGAAAAAGTTGTCAGCAGAGCGTCTGTTGACGTTTCGAATTATATCGTGACTATTTATCGCGCAAACAGCGACGTGGTTGTCAACTCATGGCGATATGCCGAAATGCCTGAAGTTGTCACGCTCGACACAGGTGATTACGTGATTAAAGTTGAATCAAGCACTGTTAAAGTGGCCGACTGGGATTCACCATATTTCGCCGGAAGCAAGTCGTTCTCAATCTCGAACGGGAAAATCACCGAACTGGGTGTGATTACTTGCGTATTATCGAACGTAAAAGTGTCAATCCGATACACCGATGCGCTTAAAGCGCTTCTTGGAACTGACGTGAAGGTGACCGTGACTGTTGGAGAAAAGGGTTCTCTGACTTACGCTTACGACGAGACTCGCGCCGGTTATTTCGAATTTGTGCCGGAAAGCACTACGATGGTTGTACAATTCCGTGGCACTGTTGACGGCAATAACACATCAATGCGCCGCGTGTTCACCGACATTAATGCCGGACAACATCAAATCGTCACTTTCTCGCTCAAGTCCACCGACCCTGAAATGCCTGATGAAACTGGTCATATCAGCCCGACGGTGACAATCGACGCCACTGTTACTACCATTGATTTGACTGTTAACATACCCGCCGATGAGGATATTATCGACGATCAAACAGAACGTCCTGGCGATGGCGACGATCCCGATCCAGGTCCCGGTCCCGATCCAGGCCCCGACCCCGTTGACAATCCACCGGTAATCTCTTCCGCTACTCTCGACCTTGATGGCGTTAACACCATTACCGACGACATTGTGGCCAAAGTCGATATTCACGCCGAAAACGGCATTAAGAATTTCGAAGTCGATATCATTTCCGACGCTTTGACTGAAGATGTGCTTCAAGGTGTAGGCCTATCCACTCATTTCGACCTTGCCAATCCCGGCAGCCTTGAAACCGCTCTCAACAGCCTTGGATTCCCCACGGGAAGCGAAGTCGTCGGCAAAAACGATTTGACTTTCGACATTTCCGGATTCATGTCGCTCTTGAAAGTCTTCAAAGGCACTCACCAGTTTAAATTAACAATCACCGACGCTAAGGATCTCAAGGCATCGAAAACATTAACCTTCTTAGCCCAATAAAGTTATGCGACACTACAAGAATATTTTATTGGCTATTACGGCCATGGCATCCATGACGGTTATTGGATGTAAAGACGAATCAATGTTCTCCGACGGCGGTGACGGACGGTTAGTTATCAAAACAGCCATCAACTCCGATGTGGATTACGTCAGCAGATCTTATACTGAAGAGGAATTAGGCAACTCGTGCGTGATTTATCTTTCGAGCGACAAAGGCCTAATCCGCAAATATAAAGGAATCGATGAAGTGCCAGGCGAAATATGGCTGGCATCAGGCCACTACGTTGCCGAGGCTTGGGCCGGCGACAGCGTGTCGGCTTCTTTCGACTCCAAATTCTTCAAAGCATATCAGCCATTCGAAATCACATCTGGAGAGACAACCAATGTGAACCTCACTTGTAAAATTGCGAATGTCCTCGCAGCCGTCAAATATGATGACGCTGTCGATGAGGTCCTCCACGACTATTCAATGACTATTGGTCATAATCGCGGCCAACTTGTGTTTGAAGGAAAGGACAATCGTGTCGGTTACTTCATGATGCCCAGCAAGAGCAATTCGCTATCTTGGACATTGACTGGCACCTCCCCCGACGGCAGTGCTTTTGAGAAAACAGGAACAATTGAAAATGTCAAACCTGCCACTCAGTACACTCTGAATGTCAAATATTCCTCCGGTTCTATTGCCGAAGTGGGAGGTCTTTTGATTGAGGTTGAAGTTGATGAATCTGAAGTGGTTGTGCGTCAAGAAATTCAAATCACAGCCGCACCCCAAATCAGAGGCTACAACTTCGACATTAACGAGCCCCTCTATTGCGAGTCGGGAAAAGTCGGACGCAAATCTGTTGTTGTCTCTGCCGTAGGACAGTTGACTTCGACCATTATCGCCAGCGACAAATTCACCACCACCGGACTACCCACCGCCTCTTTCAATATTTTCGACCTTACCGAAACCGCAAAATCAGGAATTGAGGCCGCCGGTATAAACTGGAAGTATGAATATGATGAGGAGGCTGATGTTTCAACTCTCAAAATCAACTTTGAAGAGTCGTATTTAAACAACCTTGGCGAAGGCGAGTATAATATCGTATTCTACGCCTTAGACTCTGCTGAGAAGAGCAAGTATGCCACTCTGAAGATTGTGATTTCGAACGCTTCAGTTGTAGCTAATGATATCGAACGGGCAAACATTTGGGCCACACACACGACACTCGTCGGTACTCGACTTAAAACCGACGTAACGGGCGAATCGTTCAACTATCGACGCGCTGGGGATTCGGAATGGACTTCCGTCGCCGCTACGGTTGATGGCAACAACATGACGGCTCAAATCTCCGGCCTGACTCCCGGCACCACCTACGAGTACGTTGCCGCCTGCGATGGCTTCACATCCGCTGTCGTTAAGTCTTTCACTACTGAAGCCGTTTATCAATTGCCTAACGGCGGATTTGAACAATGGTCGACAGCCAGTTCTGGAGCCCTAATCCCGGGCGCGGGTGGCACTGCCACTTTCTGGGATTCTGGCAACCATGGTTCGATAACGCTCAATAAGAACGTCACCGTTTCCGATTCGTCGGTTAAGCATTCAGGCTCCTATTCAGTCAAACTCCAGTCGCAATTTGTCGGTATTGGCATCATCGGTAAATTTGCCGCAGGCAATATTTTCGCCGGTCAATATGGCGCGACATCTGGCACAAATGCCACGCTCTACTTCGGTCGCACTTACAATAGCACCCGACCTACCAAACTCCGCGGTTGGATTTATTACAATCCCGGAACAGTAGATTATGCCTGCGACTACATTTCAAAGGGCGACACCGACCAAGGGCATATCTATATCGCTTTGAGCGATAAAGGCTCCCCATGGACTATTGACTCCGGAAGTCAGACGTTCTTCAACAAAAACGCTTCCGACGTGATTGCCTACGGCGAGAAGTTCTACACATCCACAACTGGGTCAACCTCAAATATGGTATCGTTCGAAATTCCTCTCGACTATAAGGCTCTTAACCGAATCCCGACACATATCATTATTGTGGCTTCGGCAAGCCGTTATGGCGACTATTTCGCAGGCAGTTCCTCGTCTGTGATGAACATCGACGACCTTGAATTAGTCTATGAATAAATTTCTCTCCGCGCTCGCGCTAATATCGCTCTTTGCCGCTCTTCCTTTTAAGGTGGGCGGCCAAGAGCGATTTGCCCGCGGGCTTGCTCAAACCACATTTGTCCCCAAAGGCCAAATTATCACGGGCCTTAGCATTGGCTACACCCAATCGACTAACGATAAGTATCAACTTCTGATTGTCGAAGACATCACAGGCGACACTTATTCGTTTAAGGCATCGCCCCTTTTCGCATATGCGGTGAAGGATAATCTTGCGATTGGAATCAGAGCCGGCTATAATAGGTCGCTGACAAAGTTCGCTTCGGCCAATTTGAACCTCGGCGCCGACACAAGCTACAGCATCGACCACCTTTATAGCCTATCTCATAAGTTTTATGGCATGGCCATTATGCGCAACTATATTAGCCTCGGTCGGCAAAAGCGGTTTGGTGTTTTCAATGAGGTGCAACTGGAAATTGGCGGCGGCGAATCGAAATTGACCAATAAAACAGGCAAGGACTTCACTGGCACTTACGAGAAAACTACTTCTTTCAACATCGGACTTGCTCCGGGAATGGTAATGTTTCTAAACAACTATTCCGCTTTGGAAGTTAATATCGGTGTACTCGGCTTCGGTTATTCCCACGTCCGATCTACAACCGACCAAATATATGTCGCCAACAGAAATTCAAAGTCGGCAAATCTTCAGTTGAATCTCTTTTCTATTTCTTTCGGCATGATGTTTTACCTCTGACATTATGGCTATTAACCACTTAAAACGAACAAGATGGCAAAAAAATTCATTATTCTGATATTCGCCTTCACACTGTCGTCAGTGATTGATGCCGCGCCGAAAATCCCCATCGACTCCACCATTGTCGAGCCGGAACAAACGCTTGTCGTGGTGGGCAACGACACTGTCAGCACAATTATTCCAGAGGTGAACTTCAGCCGTTACGATCGTGGCCTTCGAAATCATCTCTTCATAACTAAAGGAAGCTTTGTGGCTGGACTGACCGCCTCGTATGTTGAATTTAGTTCCGACGACGTTCAAGTGCTTTCAGTCCTTAAAGACTTGGACTTCAAAGGGCATATTTTTTCATTTAAGCCCTATATCTCCTATTTCTATAGCAATAACAACTCCATCGGCCTTCGACTCAGTTTTTCCAATGGAAGTGCCGAATTATCGTCTTTATCGGTCGATTTTGACGAAGATATCAACTTCGACCTTTCCGACATAAAATACAACACATCTGGTTTCTCTGGCGAAGTCTACCATCGCCACTACATTGGTTTAAGTCCCGCACGCCGATTCGGCCTTTTTAGCGAGACGTGCCTCTCGTTTGGCACTTCTAAATCCGACTTCAAACGCTCAATCAGCAACGAACCCCGAACCACTACAACTAACAAAACGTCGATTGCGCTGAACTTCGGCCCCGGTGCCACTTGTTTCATCCTCGACAATGTGAACTTCAACCTCTCTTTCGGCATTTTCTCCGTCGACTATTCCTCCGAAAAACAAAAAACGAATGGGATGGAAAACGGCAAGCGCACATCCGAAGGTGCCAATTTCAAATTTAATCTTTTGAACATTAATTTCGGACTTGGCATAGTATTCTAATATCGCTGATATCTACAATGGCTATTTACAAAATTAATAATATACTCTTTCGTTTTGCGCTCTTCCTTGTTGTTGGTTTAGCCGGCATGTCATGTATTGAGAACGATATCCCCTATCCCCATGTCGAACCACTATTCGAGTCGATTGTCGCAAAGTATCAATCAAAATCAGCTGTTATAGACGCCTCAAAACGGACTGTGACTCTCTTTTTTGACGAAACAGCCGATATTGCTAACGTCGAGATTTCTTCCTACACTCTTACCGAAGGCGCTACTATCGACAGCTCATTATCAAAAATTGATCTAAGCGTACCTAAAGAAGTGGTAATTACTCTCTATTACGATTACCGCTGGACTATTTCCGCTCAACAAACCGTCGAACGTTATTTTTCTTTTGCGTCGCAAGTGGGATCTACCACAATCGACGTGCCGGGACGCAGGGTTGTCGCCTACATCTCATCCGACCAAGACATTACTAAAGTCAAAGTAAACTCAATCAAGCTTGGCGGTTCACGCTCAGTAATGAACCCCAACCTGAACGACGTTGTCGCCGATTTCTCCTCGCCAATTAATGTTGATGTTACAGAATACGGCCGCACAAATCAATGGACAATCTACGTCGAGCCCGCAGAGACTTCGGTCAGAACAGACCGTGTCGATGCGTGGGAAAATGTGGCTTGGCTTTATGGCACTGCTCAAGAAGGCAAAAACAACGGATTTGAATACCGTCTTTCATCATCATCCGACTGGATAACGGTTCCTACCAATTGGATCACCCACAAAGGCGGCTCATTTACCGGCAGACTACTCCACCTCGCCCCGAACACATCTTATGTGGCAAGAGCTGTGTCTGACGACGACATAGCTAATGAAATCGAATTCACCACCGGCGCAATTCCGTCAGTGCCTAACCTTTCTTTCGACGACTGGCATCAAGACGGAAAAATATGGAATCCTTGGCCCGCTTCAGGAACTTCATTTTGGGACACCGGCAACAAGGGGACTACCACTCTCGGAAACTCCAACTCCTACCCCACAACCGACACCCCGAGCGGATCGGGCTATGCTGCTTGCCTTGAAACTAAATTCGTCGGTATTGGCATCGTCGGGAAGCTTGCCGCAGGCAACATTTTCACTGGCCAATATATGCGTACGGATGGAACGAACGGTGTGCTGAATTTCGGCCGCGAGTTCTCCGGTCACCCCACTTGTTTGAAAGGCAAGATGAAATATATCTGCGCCACAATCTCTCACTCAAACAACGAATACACCCACCTGAAAGGACAACCCGACACCGCATCAATCTACGTCGCTTTAGCCGATTGGGACAACCCATTCGAAATCAGGACTAATCCAGCAAACCGTCAGCTTTTCAACCCAAATGCGCCTGAAATCATTGCCTACGGCGAATTGTATTTCGGCTCAAGCGTCGATAATTGGTCTGATTTTGAAATCCCGTTGAAATATAACGACACTTCCAGAAAACCCCGTTACATTGTCATCGTCGGCTCTGCTAGCAAATACGGCGATTTCTTCACTGGCGGCGACGGTTCTTGCCTATGGCTCGATGATTTATCGCTGATCTACGATTATTAACTTTAAACTATCTTTAGACCTAAATGAAACGTCTTATCATCTCCTCTTTTTTATTGGCTCTCGTTTTCCTTGCCGGCAAGGCCGAAAATCCCAAACGAGAATTCCGCGGAGCTTGGCTTCACACCGTCAGTCAGATGCACTACTCCCACCGCGACGCAGATGGTAACAAGGCCTATCTTCGCGGGCAACTCGACAAACTTCAGCGCGCGGGTTGCAATGCCATTCTTTGGCAAGTGCGGCCTTCTGCCGACGCTTTTTATCCTTCAAAACTCGAGCCATGGAGCCGATTTCTTTCCGGCAAAGCCGGCGTGGCTCCAAATCCCGTTTGGGACCCCCTCCAATTCATGATTGATGAGTGTCATGCCCGAGGAATGGAACTCCACGCATGGCTCAACCCATATAGGGTCACCACTTCGAAAAGCGAAGTGCTCCCCGACAATCACATTTACTATAAACATCCCGAACGATTTTTGCGCTACGACGACAAAATGTACTTCGACCCGGGTCTGCCCGAGAACCGCCAGTTCATCGAGAAAGTCATCACCGACATTATCACCCGCTACGACCTCGACGGAATCCATTTCGACGACTACTTCTATCCTTATCCGAAATCAGGCGTGGAATTCCCCGATTCTGCCTCCTACGCAAAATATGGCAACGGCATGAATCGTGGCGATTGGCGCCGACACAATGTTGACCTCCTGATTGAAGAAATCCATAAAATAATCTCAAAGAAAAAGCCTTGGGTTGTGTTTGGAATCAGCCCGTTTGGCATCTGGCGCAACAAAAAGTCAGATCCGCGTGGCTCTGACACTAACGGACTCCAAAATTACGACGCGCTCTATGCCGACGTGCTTCTTTGGACCGAAAAAGGTTGGGTTGACTATATGCTCCCTCAACTTTATTGGGAACTCGACCACAAAGCGGCATCCACTCTGATTTTGGCCGATTGGTGGTCACGCTACACCAACGGACGACGGATGTACTACGGTCAAGACGTAGGCCGCACGATGAAAGCGCGCGACATTGCCCCATCTACCGACAAAAATCAACTTGCCCATAAAATCCGCCTCACGCGCGAAAATCCCAATGTTCATGGCAATTGTTGGTGGCCAGGTTATTCAGTTACAGAGAATGTTGGCGGAATAGCCGACTCTCTCGCTACGAATTTCCAATCCACTATTGCGCTGGTTCCTACATATCCATGGATTTCTAACAAAAAACCGGCTAAAGTGACAAACCTTGCCGTTGCCGACAACACCCTGACATGGAAAGCTCCCAAACAAAAGAAAAAAGCGTTTGATGCCGTAAAATGGGTGGTCTATTACTTCCCGAAGGGGACAAAAGTCAACCTCGATAATTCAAGTGCGATTCAATGCATTACGTGGAAACCTTCCGCTGAAATACCCGCAGATAAACTTGAAGGCACATGGGTTGTCACCTCGCTTTCTCGCGTCAACGAAGAATCCGACCCTGTGATGATTGAGTTGTGACGGTACGCCGCCGCTGTCATTCAACACTCCAGCGTTATTACGGAGATTACTTACCGCTTCGTGTGGGCGTCGATGCAATCGCCGCCCTCCACCCCAGCAGACTCTTCCCGCCTTCCCGAAGTTGGAGACTACGACTCCAAACCATTTCCACGCTTTTCCTTGTCTATGCGCGATATTTGTTCGACACTACCAAAGTTCATCCCCAAACAGGGAAAGCCTTTCGTTCGGTTTATGGCGCTAATGGTTACAGGCGATCATGAAAAATGCGCAGGTGCAATGACAAAATTCACCGCACCTGCGCTCTTTTAATCGGATAGCTATTAGCCTGAATTATTCTCAATCCTCACTTCTGGACCATGAATAATCCCGCTTGGGTCAAATGCCCCACAAAGCCGTTAGTGTTACTGTCATTCGTTATTGAAAATTAACGATGAGCCGTCGTAGTCAACCACAATTCTTGAGCCTCGTTCGACTGTTCCGGCAAGAATCTCACGCGACAATCTGTTCAGAACCTCCCGTTGGATAACACGCTTCACCGGACGTGCGCCGAATTCGGGGTCGTAACCAAGTTCGGCAACGTGGTCGATGGCCGCCGAGGTCATCTCCAGTTCGATGCCCGAAGAGGCGAGCATCTTCGCAACCATATTCACCTGCAAAGTGACGATTTCGCGTACATCGGCTTTCGACAGCGGAGTGAACACAATCGTTTCATCGATACGGTTGAGAAATTCCGGACGAATTGTCGATTTAAGCAAGTCGAACACCTGCTGACGGGTGCGCTCGGTGAGTGTGCCGTTTTGAGCGATGTCCTCGCGGATAAGGTCGCTGCCGAGGTTGGAGGTCATAATGATTATCGTATTCTTGAAGTTTACGACACGTCCTTTGTTGTCGGTCAATCGTCCATCATCGAGCACTTGAAGCAGAATGTTGAACACGTCGGGGTGCGCTTTCTCGATTTCATCGAACAAAACAACGGAATACGGTTTGCGGCGCACGGCCTCCGTGAGTTGACCGCCTTCGTCGTATCCGACATATCCCGGAGGCGCGCCCACCAAGCGGCTGACAGAATGTTTCTCCTGATATTCGCTCATATCAATACGAGTTATCATATTCTCGTCGTTGAACAAATATTCAGCCAATGCTTTAGCCAATTCGGTTTTTCCGACACCGGTCGAGCCGAGGAAGATGAATGAGCCGATTGGACGGCGCGGGTCGTTCAGTCCGGCACGGCTTCTTCTGACGGCTTCAGCTATAGCGGAAATAGCTTCATCTTGACCCACGACACGTTTATGAAGTTCCTCTTCGAGATGAAGAAGCTTTTCTTTTTCGCTTTGGAGCATCCGTGCCACGGGCACACCCGTCCAATGAGCCACAATTTGTGCGATATCGTCGGCATCCACTTCTTCTTTGACAAGCGCATCGCCAGCCTGAAGGTCGCGGAGTTGTTGCTGAAGAGAGTCGTTTTCGGTAGTTTTCTCGTTGATGAGCGAATAGCGAATTTCAGCCACTCTGGCATAATTGCCGTCACGCTCTGCTTTCTCTGCCTCGAAGTTAAGATTCTCAATGTCGATCTTGTTTTGCTGAATTTTGTCGATAATCTTCTTTTCCGACTTCCACTTTGCGGAAATTGCATTTTCTTCTTGACGAAGATTTGCAATCTGCTGCTGGATGTCCTTGATCTTTTCATCATCCCCCTCGCGCTTGATGGCTTCCCGCTCAATCTCAAGCTGAGAAATTCTGCGGGTAATGTCGTCGAGTTCCTGAGGCACAGAGTTCATCTCCAGGCGAAGTCGGGCCGCCGCCTCATCTATAAGGTCAATCGCTTTGTCTGGGAGGAAACGATCGGTGATATAGCGTTGCGACAACTGAACGGCAGCGATTATCGCCTCGTCTTTAATTCTCACCTGATGATGATTCTCATATTTTTCCTTAAGGCCACGAAGAATAGATATCGACGACATTTCGTCAGGTTCATCCACCATAACCCGCTGGAATCGGCGGTCGAGAGCCTTGTCCTTCTCAAAATATTTTTGATATTCGTCGAGCGTTGTTGCTCCGATGCTCCGAAGTTCGCCACGTGCGAGTGCCGGTTTGAGAATATTTGCCGCATCCATAGCGCCGTCGCTCTTGCCAGCACCGACAAGTGTGTGAATCTCATCGATAAACAAGATTATTTCACCGTCAGAGCCAATCACTTCGTTGACAACCGCTTTCAGGCGTTCTTCAAACTCGCCCTTGTACTTTGCTCCAGCGATGACGGCGCCCATATCAAGAGAGAACACTTGTTTCGACCGCAAGTTTTCGGGAACATCGCCGCGGACTATACGCTGCGCGAGCCCTTCCACAATAGCGGTCTTGCCTGTGCCAGGTTCGCCGATAAGCATAGGATTATTCTTCGTGCGCCGCGAAAGAATCTGAAGCACACGCCGAATCTCATCGTCACGGCCGATTACAGGGTCAAGTTTGCCCTGACGGGCTTGCTCGTTTAGATTGATGGCATACTTCGACAAAGCGTTGTAAGTGTCTTCAGCGCCGTTGTCATTGACCTTTTTCCCTTTTCTCAACTCGGCGATGGCGGCTTCGACATCTTTGACTGTCAGCCCTGCATCTTTGAGAATACGCGAGGCAGACGACCCAGCTGCGAGAATTGCCATAAACAAGACTTCCAAAGCGACATATTCGTCGCCCGATTTTTGAGAGAGGTCGAGTGCACGTTGAAGGATGTCGTTGAATTCGCGGCTCGGATATACGTCACCCCCATCCTGACGAGGAAGACTTCCGATGGCCAAATCAACCTGACGCTCGACACCCTTCGGATTGGCTCCGACTTTCTGAAAGATGAAGTTTACCAACTCCTCGCCGGTAAGCATCACCCCCTTCAAAAGATGGAGAGGCTCAACCGTCGGATTGCCCTTCGACTGGGCAATCTCGATAGATTTCTGCAGAGCCTCCTGCGATTTGATTGTAAATTTGTTGAAGTTCATAATAATATGTTGTTTATTTGTTATTTTTTGACTACTTTTGCTGAACAAAACAGCACTCTTATATAATTCAAAAGGTGTGCCAAAAACGATAGAGATGAAAAAAGTTTTGACTTTCACTGCGATAGCCTTTGCCTTGTTTATGTCAAAGGCTTCCGCACAAGAGGCGCAAGCCACATATTTCCCGTATCCTGAAGTTCCTGCCGAACTGATGACGCTTTCGGAACGTTCCGACTTCCTCATCTCCCATTTTTGGGATAAATGCAACATCTCCGCCGCGTTCTCCCAGCCGGCTAAGATGAGCCAATCTTTCCGCGACTTTATTTCTTTCATGCCCTATGCGTCGGCGCCAATCGTCAACGAGGCTGTGGCAAAGCTCATAAAATCAGTAAAGAATAACGACGATTTGCTCAAACTCAGCGAGATTGCCGAGGATGCCCTGTATGGTGAAAACGCTTCATATTGGAGCGACGAAATTTATCTGCCTTTCGCAAAGGCCGTAGTCAACAATAAAAAAATCAACAAAGCCTCACGCGAACGATTTGCAGCACAAGTGAAGTGTATTGAATCTTCTGAAGTAGGCAATGCCTGCCCCGATGTGAAGGTGACTATAGCGGATGGCACAAAGGCAAGTCTTCGAAGCCTCTTGTCAACCGAAGTGCCAAACATATTGTTTTTCAACACCGTAGGTTGTAGCGATTGTGCCATCGTTAGGCTCAATTTTGAAACCGACCTCCATGTCGGCAATCTTCTCCGCGACAAAAAGATTCGACTCATAAGCATATCTTTTTCCGAACCCGATCAGGAATGGACGAATGCCATTCGTGGCTTTTCCGATGATTGGACTACGTCAGCAAGCCTCGACATCGACGAAGTGTTCGACCTCCGTCTGATGCCTTCGTTTTATATCATCGACAACTCCGGAAAAATATCAGCCAAGCGGCTCTCTTTGCCGCAAGTTGTCGAATTTGCCACAAAACTTGACGTCAAACAATGAAAATTGCCGTTCTCATATCAGGCGGCGTTGACAGTGCCGTCGTCGTTCATCGCCTTGTCCAACAAGGCCTCGACATCCATCTCTTCTATATCCGCATTGGCCTCGACATTGACGAGGGCGACTGCTCGGCCGAAGAGGACATCGAAATGTGCAGCTTAATCGCCTCACGCTACAATCTGCCCTTCGACGTAGTGTCGCTTCATGAGGAATATTGGGAAAATGTGATGGAATACGCCCTCCGCTCCGTACGAGCCGGACTGACTCCCAATCCCGACATAATGTGCAACCGAATGATTAAATTCGGCTTTTTTGAACAGCGTTGGGGCAAGGACTTCGACATGACCGCAACGGGGCACTACGCATCTACCGATGTCATCGACGGAGTCAAATACCTGACAACAGCAGTCGATCCCGTAAAGGACCAAACCGACTTCCTCGCTCGAATCACCGGCGAACAGCTGAGCCATGTCATGTTCCCTCTTGGCAGCCTCCCGAAATCCGAAGTCCGGCGCATAGCTCTCGAAGCCAACCTCCCCAATGCTTTCCGCAAAGACAGTCAAGGCATCTGCTTCTTGGGAAAAATAAACTACAACGATTTCATCCGTCGTCATCTTGGCGAAAAAACAGGTCCGGTCATTGAAATCGAAACCGGCAAGAAAATCGGCACCCACAATGGATATTGGTTCCACACCATCGGTCAGCGAAAAGGTTTGGGCCTCAGCGGCGGGCCCTGGTATGTGGTGAAAAAAAACATCCATGATAACGTTATTTATGTCAGCCGCGGCTACGACACCGAAAAGCAATTCGGCCACACAATCCACATCGCCGAGCCGCATTTCATAAGCGGCAACCCCTGGCCCGACAAATGCGAGAGCGTGGAGATAACTTTTAAGAACAGGCACGCCCCCGAATTTCTTCAGGCAAAAATAACTCGCTATAACGACGATGAATACATTATAGAATCTAAAGAAAAAGTTCAAGGCATAGCCCCAGGCCAATTCGCAGTCATATACGACCGCGACCACCACATTTGTTATGGCAGCGGTATTATCACCGGACAAAAGCCCAAAGCCACTAAATCACAATAACTCAAAATATGGAATCAAACAACAACGAAAGCCTCATACAACTTCGTATTCTTGGCATGACCACGTCGAATCGCCACGAAGGCGCTTCCATTCTCATTCTCGCCGAAGTTGAAGGAATAAAGCGAATACCTGTAGTTGTCGGTCCGGCCGAAGCACAGTCAATCGGAATCTGGCTCGAACACATCACCACGCCACGACCGCTCACCCACGACCTTTTCGTCAACTATATCAGAATGAACAACGCAATTGTGCGCAATATAGTGATCTACAAATTCGACAACGGAGTGTTTTTCTCCAAAATTTGCATCGCCACAGCCAATCACGACAAGGACATCTATCTCGACTCCCGGACATCCGACGCCATAGCGATTGCCATCCGCACCAATGCCCCAATATTCGCATATAAGAGCGTCGTCGATTCCAGCAGTTTCGCTTTTTCCGAAATTTCTAACGACGAAGAGGCTCCGGCAATCGACGTCGACAAAGCCATCCTGCCAACGAAACCCATAAAACAAATTGCTCTGAAAGAGCTTGAGTTGAAGCTTGAGCGACTTATCAAAAACGAAGAATACGAACAGGCTGCCGAGCTGAAAAAAACTATCGACAAATTCCGAAATAGCGGTCAATAAATTTCCTTCTATCCAAATAAATTCGTAATTTTGCAAAAAGTTAACCTCATTTAGCAACTACCACTTCAATGCAAAACAAATCAGCTCTTCGCTTCAGGTTAATCCTGATGAACTTCCTCGAATTTGCAGTTTGGGGAGCGTACTTAACCTCTATGGGCACCTATCTTGCCACGCACGGAATGGCGGATAAAATCGGCTATTTCTACGCCGTGCAAGGCATTGTTTCTCTCTTCATGCCCGCTCTTATCGGCATCGTCGCCGACCGCTGGATACAAGCACAACGCGTTCTCAGCCTTGCCCATCTGACTGCTGGCGGATTTATGATTTTAGCCGGCATTTATGGCATGACCGCCGGTGACAACGTAGAGTATGGCCGACTATTCACTCTCTACACAATCAGTGTCGCCTTCTTCATGCCGACAATCGGCTTGTCGAATTCCGTCGCGTTCAATGCCCTCACTAAGGCTGGAATGGACACAGTCAAAGACTTCCCTCCGATTCGCGTGTTCGGGACCGTCGGGTTTATTGTCTGTATGTTATCGACCGACTTCCTCGGATTCCAAAAAACTTCACAGCAGTTCCTCTTGTCGGGCGGAATAAGCATTGTTTTGGCAATCTATGCGTTGACACTGCCTAAATGTCCTGTCATCAAAGGCGAAAAGAGCAACAAGCTCGTCGATATTCTCGGCTTGCGCGCATTCACGCTTTTCCGCCGCAAGGACATGGCGATTTTCTTCATCTTCTCAATGCTGCTCGGCGTGTCGCTCCAGGTGACTAACGGCTTTGCCAACCCATTCCTCACTTCGTTTGAGAACATTCCCCAATATGTCAATTCGTTTGCCGCGCAACATGCCAACGCCCTGATTTCGTTGTCTCAGATTTCGGAAACCCTTTGCATCCTACTGATTCCTTTCTGCATGAAGCGCTTCGGCATCAAGAATGTGATGCTTATTGCCATGTTCGCTTGGGTGTTCCGTTTCGGATTCTTCGGTTTGGGCAACCCGGGCTTCCCCGGCGTCGTTCTTTTCATCCTCTCATGCATAGTCTATGGCGTGGCATTCGACTTCTTCAACATCTCCGGCGCCCTGTATGTCGATAAGAAAACCGACCCGGCAGTCCGCAGCAGCGCACAAGGTCTGTTTATGATCATGACAAACGGAATCGGTGCCACAATAGGCACTCTCGCCGCTCAAAAGATTGTTGATGCCTATGTCAATTCCCAGACTGAACCAATGGCAATCGCTAGCGGATGGAGCAATTCTTGGCTCATCTTTGCCGGCTATGCTCTTGCCGTCGCGGTATTGTTCCTGATTATTTTCAAAGATCCCGATAAAGAAAAGAAACCGCAATTAGCAAAATAATGCTCTTTGTCCCCAAAAGAATTCCGCGGTCTGTCGCCGCGGTATTCTTTTGATTTTTCAAATGATTCAATTCTACGCCCCCGAAATATCATCCACACTGACGCTTCCTGAAAGCGATTCAACGCATTGTGCGCGCGTTCTGCGAATGCGGTGCGGTGATGTCGTCGAAATCGTCGATGGCAAAGGGCACCGCTTCCGTTGTCGGATAACCGACGCAAACCCCAAGCGCACGACTGTTGAAATTGTCGAAGTGACGAATATCAAAAAAGCATGGGAAAATTCCATCACTATTGCCATTGCCCCGACCAAACATATCGACAGAATGGAATGGGCTGTGGAGAAACTCGTTGAAATCGGCGTTGACCGCATTGTGCCGTTATTGTGCTGTCATTCGGAACGGAAGGAAATTAAAGTCGAACGGCTTGAAAAAATTGCTGTCGCGGCGATGAAACAGTCGTTAAAAGCCACACTACCGCAAATCGACCCCATGACACCAATCGCCAGTTTCCTTCAGGAAAGCGTGTCAATGGCTAACGTCCAAAAGTTCGTTGGATATTGCGACAACAACACACCTCGGCGTCTTTTGGCCGCGTCATATCATCATGGATGCGACGCCGTAGTTCTTATTGGTCCGGAGGGCGACTTCACCCACGATGAAATCGAAAACGCTTTCGATGCGGGGTTTTCGGCCGTCACGTTAGGCGACAACCGGCTCCGAACCGAAACGGCCGCCATTGTTGCTTGCGACACAATTCACATCATAAACCAGGCTTTTGCCGACAAATGACATCTGTAATGTTTGACTATCTGAAATCATCACCGAATTTTTTCCTTTTTGCCGGTCCGTGCGTGATTGAGGGCGAGAAAATGGCTTTGGACATTGCCGAAACTGTCGCGAATGTCGCCGATGAGCTTAACATCCCCTATGTTTTTAAGGGAAGTTACCGCAAAGCCAACCGCTCGCGCATCGACTCGTTCACCGGCATAGGCGACATTAAAGCACTTGAAATTCTCAAAAAAGTGAAACAGGAGTTAAACATTCCCGTTGTCACTGACATTCACACTAACGAAGAGGCGGCTCTTGCTGCCGAATATGTCGATATCCTTCAGATTCCGGCTTTCCTTTGTCGCCAAACTGAGCTGCTTGTGGCGGCGGCAAAAACAGGAAAGATGGTCAACATTAAGAAGGGGCAATTCCTTTCACCCGAGGCGATGAGCTTCGCTGTGCAAAAAGTGCGCGATGCCGGCAACAACAGCGTGGCAATAACCGAAAGAGGCACATCGTTCGGATATCACGACCTTATTGTCGATTACAGAGGAATCCCCGAAATGCAACGAAATGTGTGTCCGGTAATTCTTGATGTCACCCATTCACTCCAACAGCCCAATCAGCCCAAAGGCGTAACCGGCGGCAGACCCGACCTCATCGAAACTATTGCCCGCGCGGGAATTGCGGTAGGAGTTGACGGCCTGTTTATCGAAACGCATCAAGATCCGTCGGTGGCGAAGAGCGACGGCGCAAACATGCTTAAACTCTCAAAAATCGGCCCCCTGCTCCGCCGCTTGACCGAATTACGCCACACTGTCAATAATTTAACGGAATAAAATCACCATTTAAGACGGATATTTTTTATTTACTTTCAATATTATTCGGCAGATGTGAAGTTAAAGCAAGCATGGCATGAACTGCTTCATTGCGGCGATGCAACGCGACAGATACCGAAAAGAAGCAAAAAGCATCCCCAGTTCCCATCAACAATATACATCCTTTAAATATTAACAAACAACAAATAATATCAAACAAATGAAAATTCGTCTTTTGATTATCGCCGCCGGCATCGCATCGTCGCTTGCCGCATCGGCTCAACAACCCTCCGGCCTTGACAACCCCATGACCAAGGCTGTGCTCCGTGTCTATCAAGAGCAGCTTGCCGCTAACCCGCAAGATTATCAGACCTATTTCGAACGTGCCACCACCTACTATCGGCACAACGAATACGCGAAAGCTCTTGACGACATCAATAATGCAATCAAATACACTCCCGCATCAAAAAAAGATGACTTGAAAGAGGCTTACTCGATGCGCGCCAACATCTACGAGATGACACAACAATTTCCCGCCGCAATCGCCGACCTCGACCAGGTGTTGAAACTTGACCCTAAATCGGTTCTCGGTTACTACCAAAGGGGCAACCTCCACTATCGTCTCGACAATATGGCCGCCGCAAAAGCCGACTATGAAAAGATGCTGAAAGACAACCCCCGCAGCCAAGAAGCTATGGTGGGGTTGGCTCGTGTGGCTGCTAAAGAAAACAACGCCGCTGAAGCGAACCAAATCATCGATGGCGCTGTGGCACTTACCCCCAGCAAAGCATCTATTTACCAACGTCGCGCCAACATCCGCCGTATGCTCGGCAACAACGTGGGAGCAACCGAGGACTTAATCCGCGTGCTTTCAATCGACAACACCAACAGCCGCGCTCTGTCCGACCTTGCCGACCTCAGCAAACACGACTATAAAGCCGTCTCTGACGGTATTCAGAGTGCAATACGGGAGAATCCTAGAGTCGGCTCTTTCTACTACATCCGCGCGATGCTCGCCCAGTCACAAAACAAATATAACGATGCCATCGCCGACTTCAAAAAAATCGTCGACGAACATCTCTACGACTATCACGGAATATATGGCTCACTTGCCGAATGTTATCTCGCGCAATGCAACTACACCGATGCCAGCACTTTTTGCAACAAAGCCATTTTCGCCACTAACGAAAATGCTTCTTACTATGTGCTTAAAGGCAAAATAGGCCGCGCTCAAAACTTTGGAGAATATGCTTTGTCGGATGTTCAGAAAGCTCTCACAGCCGACAAAGACTATGTGCCCGCTCTTGTCGAAAGTGCGCTTATTCTCACCGACGCTAAACGTTATTCCGAAGCCGATGCCGTGCTCAAGCAGGCCATCTCCGTCAACGACCGCGACCCTTATCATTTCGCCCTTCGCGGATGGATTAACAACCGCTTCCTCAACAACTCCGACGAGGCCACAGCTGCTTACAACAAAATCATCGAACTTTCCGACAAGGCCAAACGGCCCTCTGCCCGCTCGCTCCGCGGATTTGCTCTTCTATATCTCGGACGGCACACCGAAGCCATCGACTGGATTCAGCAAGTGCTTGCCAACGCCGCCGCCGATGGTTCCGACAACTACTATGCAGCTTGCCTTTATGCGCAAATGGGCGATACCGACAATGCTTTCGCCCAGATGGAAAGAGCGCTCAACGCCGGTTACGGAAATCTTTACGACTGGAAAGTGGCTAACGATGCCGACATCAACGTGGCTCCACTCCGCAAGGATCCCCGCTTCAACGACCTGTTGACCCGCTTCAAATCGATTTTCTAATCCTATTTCTATATCATGGGCAGGGACATGAATTTCTCTTCATGCCCCTGCCCTTTATTTGAAGAAATGCTTTAGATGTCCGAGTAGCCTTTCAACTTTATACTTTCCTCTCTCAACATTAACATTTCCAAGTTGTCCGAGCAGCAAAATGCCCACCTAGCAGTGGCGAATCGAGCGAACAGAGTGCTGAACGTCATGCTTGCGAAAATCCTCCCCTAGCAGGGGAGGTGGCTCGTAGAGCCGGAGGGGTAGAACCTCCAGAGGCGATGCCAATTAGGTGTAATTACAATCCTGTCAGCAAGATGACTGAGGGGTAGAACCCTGTCAAGGCGAAGCTGTCCCAGCCGTCAGTTTATTTTACACGAATAGCCATCAATTATTCATAAATTATTCTTGAAATTTATGAGTAATTTTGGATCACTTGCACAAGCCTGTGTCGCCGAATAAACAAAAACAATAAAAACACCTGGTAATTCGTGTTTTT
>CADBML010000178.1 GCA_902795825.1 uncultured Bacteroidales bacterium | reverse complement strand
GTTGACCGCGCCGAGCGATTTCGACGATTTGGCCGACAGAATTTTCCGCCGTCGTGGGATCGTTATAAGCGCGATGACGCTTAAGCGGCTGTGGGGCTACCTCCCTTATCATCACACGCCACGCCGAGCCACACTCGACATTCTCGCGCAGTTTATCGGCTACGACAGTTTTGACGATTATTGCCGGAACTCTCTATTGCCGGAAGAACAGCAAAGCGCGCCGATTCTTAACCGCCGCCTGTCGGTGAAGAACGATGTCGGTGTTGGCGACCGCCTTTGTGTCAGTTGGAAACCTGACCGCAAAATCGAAATCATCTACCGGGGCAATCTACACTTCGATGTCGTTTTCGCTGAAAACACCCGCATTAAGGCCGGCGATTCGTTCGACTGCGGATTGATTATTGAGGATGAGCCTCTTTTCGTGGATAATCTCGCTCTTGAAGGGCGTGAACCGGTGGCGTATGTCTGCGGCAAAAAGCATGGCGTCTGTTTTGAATTTCTTCCGCCGAACGAGTGAAACGAGCGTTTTCGCAAATTTTCGCAAATTTCAGGTGTCGTCGGCCGTCGAAAGTAGTGGCGGAATTTTGCTCGGATGGAAGTTTTTTTGTAACTTTGAAAACTGATAAGACAAATATAATCCATTTAGCAATCTAACATAATAATTATGGCAAGCAAACGTCAACTAAAAAAACAGATTCAGATTATTTGCGGCGACGTGGCAGGCGAATGTCTGGTGGCTCGCGACCTCATCCCGGGTTTTGACTACGATAAAATGACGGCGCTCATCATAGAAGCCGCCACTCTCCAGGAGGCTACTCTCCGCCGTGTGGATTTCTCGTTCGACCATTCCCGCAAGGATTTCCCCAACAAGAAAGAGTATAACAAGGCGGCTAAGGCATATCATAAGGCAGCCTACAAGGCTCTCTCTGACGAATTTAACGCCAAAGTGGCTGAAATCGTCAAGAAGATGAACGCTGAGATGCCCCAGGCAGTCAAGGACGCCAACAAGGGCCAGTAACGCGCCGCCTATGTCGTACGATTCTCTGAGAGTCGCTGTGGTCGAACACGACGTGTCGTGGGCCGACCCGGGCGACAATATCCTCGCTGTGGCCGACACGCTCAACCGCGTCGACCGCCGCGCTGATTTGGTGGTTCTGCCGGAGCTGTTCTCCACAGGTTTTGTCACCGACGTGACCCAAGCCCACGACCTCGCCGAGCCTTCCGACGGCAAGACTATGGATGCCCTCCACAGGTGGGCGAAGTTCTTCGGTTTCGCCATCGCCGGTTCGATGCTCGTCAAAGAGGACGGCAATCTCTACAACCGTGGTTTCATCGTTGAGCCGTCGGGCGACCATACGTTCTACGACAAACGCCATCTTTTTACCATCGGCGGCGAAGGCCGCGTCTATACCCGCGGGGAGCGTGAAATCCCTGTAGTGCGCTTCCGTGGATGGGACATCGCCATCGCCATTTGCTACGACCTCCGTTTCCCCACATGGCTCCTCAACCGCGGTTGCCGATACGACCTGCTCGTTCTTCCGGCGAACTGGCCCGACAGCCGCATCTATGCTTGGCGGCAACTTTTGATTGCGAGGGCAATCGAAAACGTGGCCTATGTGGCAGGTTGCAACCGGCAGGGCTCCGACGACGCGGGCAATTATCCCGGGGAGTCGCTGATCATCGATTTCAAAGGGAATATCATCTCTCAGCCGTCGAACCGCCCCAATATCCGCTACGCCACTCTTCAAAAAGCGCCGCTGCTCACTTTCCGTGAGAAGTTTCCCGTCTGGAAGGACTTTGATTAATGCATAATGCACAATGCACAATTGATTCTCATTTGATTCGCTCTTTCATACGAATCACTGATTATCGTAACACGATTTTTCAGTTTGGAAATATTTTTGTAATTTTGCATTCGAAAAGTAATCGCCCGTGGAAAGCCTGCGGGTGATTTCTATTTTCCAAATCTCCTCTCTGAATTTCCGGAAAGGCAATTTATAGAAATCCCCTTTATTGTATAGTTATGGAGGAATTTTTCGATACATTGAGCGGCTATCTTTGGGGATGGCCCATGATAGTGCTTCTGATAGGCACCCACATATATCTCACCATTCGCCTTCGTTTCCCGCAACGTCATTTGTTGAAGGCGATTCGCCTGTCGGTGAAGCCCGACTGCGGGTCGAAAGGCGACGTGTCGCAGTTTGGCGCGTTGGCCACGGCCCTTGCCGCCACCATAGGCACAGGCAACATTATCGGCGTGGCCACGGCTGTGGCGTTGGGCGGACCGGGCGCGGTGCTATGGTGCTGGCTGACTGGCGTGTTCGGTATGGCCACTAAGTATTCCGAAGGACTTTTGGCTATCAAATATCGTAAGCTTCAGCCCGACGGCACAATGTTGGGCGGCCCGATGTATGCTCTCGAACGTGGCTTGAAAATGAAATGGCTTGGCGTGGTTTTCGCCATCTTCGCCATTTGCGCGTCGCTCGGCATCGGGGCATCGGTTCAAGCCAACGCGATAACCACCTTTTGCTATGATTCGTTCGGCGTGAACCCCATGTGGATGGCGTTGGTCATTACGGTATTGGTGGCTTTGGTGGTGATTGGCGGCGTGAAGAGCATTGCTAAGGTTTGCGGTGCGTTGGTGCCGTTTATGGCCTTGTTTTATGTTCTTGGCTGCATATATATTATGGTGTTGAACGGCGCGTATGTTTGGCCGGCATTGAAACTCATCTGCGTGTCGGCGTTCGACCCGTCGGCAGTGGGCGGCGGCTTCGTGGGCGGCGGCGTGATTATGGCTTGCCGCTACGGAATAGCGCGCGGCTTGTTCAGCAACGAGTCGGGCCTCGGTTCGGCTCCAATCGTGGCGGCCGCGGCACAGACGCGCAATCCTGTTCGCCAAGCTTTAGTGTCATCGACGGGCACGTTCTGGGACACAGTGGTGATTTGCGCGATGACAGGAATAGTCGTCGTCAGCAGCGTTTTGGCTCATCCCGACATCGATTTCTCCGACGGAGCCACTCTCACAAAGTCGGCTTTCGGACTGATTCCCGTTGTGGGCACGCCTCTTCTGCTCGTCGGCCTTGTTACTTTCGCTTTCAGTACGATTCTCGGCTGGTGTTACTACGGCGAGATGGCGATGGAATATCTGCGTGGAAGCCGCTGGCAACACGCCTACCGGCTTTTTTACATCGTTGTGGTGTTTGTGGGAGGTGTGGTCAACTTGGCTGTGGTGTGGAACTTCGCCGACTGCATGAACGCGCTGATGGCGATCCCCAACCTGCTGTCGTTGCTGTTGCTGAGCGGTGTGCTTGTGAAAGAAACCCGCCACTACCTTTGGGAACACCGCCTCGACGAACAAATGGACGAAGAGTCATAATGCACGATGCATAATTAGAAATTAGGAACCCACGAAGTGGCTCGGGGAGATGACGAAGCGGGTGTTGCCTGAAAGGCAGCCCGCGGTGGCGAAGCCATCGGCACTCGACC
>CADBML010000177.1 GCA_902795825.1 uncultured Bacteroidales bacterium | reverse complement strand
TAATCCTGAATTTACGAAAGAGTTCATCATTGTTACTGTTTGTTTTTAATATCTTTTGAACGGGGAATTAATTGAAAGCCCCTTGATTTTCTGTTCTGACGATTTCATTGGCCATGTCTTTCACAGCCAACCGTTTGACTTCAAGATTCTTCTCCTGACGGAGGATTTCGTCGGCAAGCAGTAAATTGCCAGCCGCATAGTCGCGGCGCAACGACACAAGCCGCGCCTTTGTCGATTCGATGTCGGCAAGGGCTTCGAGATAGTCCTGCATCATGCCGCGCGCGTCGGCGTTGGCGAAGTCGCCAAGGCTTGTATAGACCTTTCCTCCGGGCATCGCGAAACGGAAGCGAGAAGAACCGGCGGCGGCTGTGTCCTCACCAGGAAGCGCCTCGATTTCCGACAGCAACGCGGAGTAATCGGCGCCGGCGGGCCAAGTGGCACGATAATTCCGAGCGAGGGCGCGGTCGGCAATGCCATCCTCATCAGCCTCGTAGTTATTTCTTACTTCGGAGGGGATAAAACGATATATGGTGATTTTGTCGCCGAGACGATTTCGGTCGGTAGCCCACCACCCCACTCCGGCAAACTCGTCGATGACGAGAAGGTAGTCGTCATATATTGAATTGTAGGGCATCCCGAGGTTTTGTGGATTGAGGAATTTGCCCTCATCCTTGCGCGACACGAAAATGTCGTAGCCGCCGATGGAATTTTCACCGTTATTGGCGAAATACAGCGTCACGCCGTCGGGAAGCAGGAACGGATATGCCGCATCGCCGCCCTCGTTGAGGTTTTCGGCAAGGCTGACGGGCTCTTCCCATGTGCCGTCAGTCAGGACTGACGAAGTCATCAACGTGGATTTACCGTCTGCCTTTTCCGCCCAGTAAGCGCAAGCGCCGCTTTCAGGACGATAAACAGGCGAATTGCCCACAGCGGCCGAAGCCACCGGAAGCGTTGAGGCCGGCGACAGAGCCCCTGCGCCGGAAGTCAACTTGTAGGCTTTGAAAAAATCATCCTTGTTAACGGCTATGCTGTCGATAATCACGATGCGCTCCACGCGGTCGAGCATCGACTGTGCCCGCTGCGCCCGACGCTGAATCGACTGCAACGACTCGGGCAGAGCTTTGCCGCTTTTGGCGGTGGCGCGGCGATAGGCATCGACGTGCGCCGCCACTTCGTCGAAACGGTATTCGCCGAAAGCCTTTTCAGCAAGAATCACCGACGCGTCGGCCACTTGACGCGACTCTGCCACGCGCAGCATCGGGAGCGCCGACTTTTCGTCGCCCATCTTCATGAGACATTGGGCGGCAAGATAATTGAGCACGCCGTCTTTCGGTTTTGCCTTCAATTCTTTCTGCAACAATGGCAAAGCCTTCGAATACTGCCCCTCGGAAATCATTCTGCGGGCATCGTCAACCACCGCCGACTGCACCGAAACGGCAGCCGTCAATATCGCCACTACGAGTGGAATTATCTTAAATCGCATATCTTTCAGCATAATTCAACCCCAAAATTAACAATTATTCGTCTAAAGACAAAAAAAATCGCAGCCGCAGCGGCAAAATTGCGTTTTTTTTCCGATTTTTGTGGCGTGATTTGTTTCCCGACATCCAAGCGCCTTAAAACCGTCGCCGCATTAGCATTGGCCGCGGTGGCTTTGGTGTTGCCGTTCTGCTTGATTCCTTACGGCTTCTGGCCTGTCGACGAACCGTATCAGATACTGCTCTCGATCGACCATACGGCGAATCCGGTGGCTTTTCTGTCATCCTACGTCATCGGCCTTTGGGGCAACGCTTTCGGCTTTGAACTGACAATCATGCGCACTTTTGCGGCCATCCTTTCTTCTGCTACCGTCGCCATTGCCGGAGTTGTGCTTTACCGACGGACTCGCCGCCCGCTTTTGAGTGTCGCAATAGCGTCGATTGCAAATATTCTGCTGACTTTCAATCAGTCGCAATCCTACACTATCGGATGGGATGTGGTGTCGAATTTCGTGATTATGGTCTCATTGGCGGCATTGTTGGCCGTCGTAAGGGCAACGGGCCGTCGGGCGATTGCCTGGGCGGCTGCGCTTGGCTGCTTGACGGCATTGGCCGTCGGAGCGCGGCTGCCCAACGTGGCTATCGCGCCGATAATAGCCGTCATGTTGCTCGTCAGGAGGAGAGGGCGTGAGACTGCGGTTTTCGCCGTTTCGGCCATTGCCACTGCGAGCGCATTGGTGGTGGCGCTTTATGGCAACTTTGGAAGCTTTACGGACAGCATTTCCGACTACGCTTCGCAGCAAATAGCCGCCGAGCACAATGCACGCCAACTCCTTGCCGCCATCGTTATAGCCGCGCGTCGCATCTTGCCTTTTGCCGCCGCTTTCTTCGCCATTCTTGCCGTGGGAGTGATAGCCGAAAGAAAGAAATGGACAATTGCGATGTGGTGCGCGTTCGGTCTTATTCCAATCGCCATATTCGGACAATATCATTGGGCTTTCAACACCGACAATCAAATGATTTCCGACATCTTTGCAGTTCCCGTCGCCAGCCTGATAGTGTTGTCGTTTATGTCGAATTATGACAAGAACCGAAGCCATAAGGCGTGGTTCTTTATCGTCATTCTGTCGTTCTTCATTCTTCCAAACATCGGAAGCAATGCTTTTTGGAGCAAGTTCCTCTCCGCGCAGATTCTGCCGATAGCCATGATTCCGTTTGTCCTGAAGCCCATGTCCACGGTCAGGCGTATGCTTTTGTTCGTAGGCGGCACGCTTCTCGTCGGCCTGCCACTATATAAATACGACGACGCCACATGGCTCGACAAGGGCGTCAGCAAATGTGGCTATAAGCTTTATTTGCCTCAAATGGAAAACATCCACACTTCCGAAAACCGTTTCCGTCGGTTATCCGACATTTATGAACTCACAAAGGACGACGACGCCCTGATCGTGGGCGACGGTTGGCAGACTTTCGCCTATTCTTCAGGCAATTACGACAGGAGGCTCTTGCAATTCTTTGGAGTGATCAACGGAACGCTTCTTGACGACCACAGCTATGTCGATGCCATCCGCGAGAAGATTGATTCTGACGACACAGAGAAAGTGGTCGTCATTGACCCGATTCTCTGTCGCCACAACACCACGACGTTGTTGACCCGTATGCTCATTCAGTCAGGCTACTCCCTGACCGACTCCGGCTCCGCCTACGCCGTTTACGAAAAGTCGCGGGAAGAGCTGACCGAACTGTAGCCCAGTCCGCAGGTCAGTTTGCCGGTGGTGTTGCAAGTCAACAAGGCTGAACCTCTGGCGATTGTCATAATCTATAGATGTGTAAGCAAGGCAGACTCCCGCCTTATGCGCGAAAGATTTTTTCACCTCTTATCCTCTTCCCGCTTTTTTCCGCTTTTTTCTGCTTGCGCGGAAGGTTTATTCGCCCAAAAATTTGCCATTTAAATATTTTTTTGTAATTTTGCAAAGAAATTAGTACACAGCTATCTAAAAAAGGGGTCTCGTCGCCACGGATGAGATTTCTCTTATTTTTTAACGTCACAAAATAAAGAAATTTAACAACATTAAAAATATCAATTATGGCAATAACCTACATGACCAAAGAAGGCTATAAAAAGAAAATGGAAGAAATAGCCTACCTTGAATCAGTGCGCCGCCCTGAAATTTCACGCGCCATCGCTGAAGCCCGCGACAAAGGCGACCTCTCGGAAAACGCCGAATACGATGCCGCCAAAGAGGCCCAAGGCATGCTCGAAATGCAGATAGCAAAGCTTAAGGACCTTGTGGCTAATGCGCGCATCATCGACGAAAGCAATCTCAACCGCGAACAGGTGCAGATTCTAAACACCGTCACCATCAAAAACCTCGCCAACGGAATGCAAATGGCCTACACAATCGTGGCCGATAGCGAAGCCAACCTCAAGGAAAAGAAAATAGCCACATCAACCCCCATCGCTCAAGGCCTTCTCGGCCACAAGCTCGGCGACGTGGTGGATATCAAAGTGCCTTCTGGCATGATGAAATTCGAAATCGTCGATATCAGTTTCTGATTTTTTCCACTAACATTCTGTCAAGTCATGCCATCGATTTTTTCACGCATCATCGCAGGAGAGATTCCCTCCTACAAAGTGGCCGAAGACGAGAACAACTACGCCTTCCTCGACATCAACCCCTTACGCCCGGGTCATGTGCTCGTGGTTCCGAAGCACGAAACTGACTACATTTTCGACCTCACCGACGAAGAATACGCCTCTCTGACGCTCTTCGCAAAGCGCGTGGCCGAAGCCGTCAAGTGCGCCGTCACATGCAAGCGCGTGGGAGTGGCTGTGCTCGGAATGGAAGTCCCTCATGCCCACATTCATCTCGTGCCGCTTAACGCCGAAAGCGACCTTAACTTCTTCGGCGAACACGCCAAAGTGGAAGCAGAGGAAATGCAGCGCATAGCCGACGCTATCGCTTCGCACATGACCGAGAATCATCCCGAACTGTTTTGACCGCCGAAAACGGCATCATCGTCGGGACTCACCGCCAAACAGTCGGGGCTGCCTCATGAGAGGCAGCCCCGACTGTTCTTTGCCGAAAACTCGGCCGTTATTTCTTCTCAACTTTGTTGTAACGCTCGTTAAGACCTTTCGTCACGTCGTCGGTAATGTCGAGAGCATCGTTGAAATAAACGCCGGCGTCACGGAAAAGGATGGCATCGTAGTTGAACTTCTTGTTATAATCCTTGATGAAATTCATAATCGAGTCGTTAAGCTCAATCTGACGCTGAGCCATATCCTTCTCAGCCTCGTTCTGAAGCTGGGTCATATAATTCTGCGCGTTTTGCTGCATCTTGTTGAGCTTCTGCATATCGGCATTGTAGCTCTGCTCCGAAAGATAACCGTTCGATTTCACTTTCTGCTCAATCTGTGAAGCGAATTTCTGGATTTCGGCGGCTTTGGCGCGCTGGGCGTTTTCAATCTTGTTCAGCGCCTTGATGTAAAGCTCCTTATAATCCTTGGCGAGATTATAATTGTTCATGATTGAGTCGCGGTCGATGTAGCGGATGTTGATTGACGGCACCGCGGTTTCAGCGGCCGCGGTCGAATCGTTGCCTGCCTTCGCCGGTGTGGTGTCGGCATTGTTGCAGCCCGAAAAAACCATTGCCATGGCGGCGGCTGCGAAAAGAATTTGTTTTTTCATTTGACGTTGTTTATATTTTTAATTTTTATTGTCTCTGTTGTTTTGAATTTGACGGCGACGGGCTTCGATTTCATGGGCGTGACCCGAAGGGAATTTTCCGCCCTTGACGAAAAGCACCTTGACTCCCAGTAAAACGAAGCACAATGCGACGATAACGATAGCCAAAATAACTGTTTTCATCACGTTTCAGCCAAATTCAAATGCAAATATAGCAAACAAAACGAAAAATTTTGGTAAATATCATTTTTATTTTGTAATTTAGTTGCCGAAAAGTCTTAAATTTTAACAGATTTTTACAACACTAAAGGATTTTAAATACTTAACCTATAAAACAATCATTTAGAATTATGACAATTCGCGATTTGAAACCGACGTTGATTTGGACCATATTCGACCAAATCACCAAAGTGCCCCGCCCCTCTAAGAAGGAGGCGAGAATCCGCAAATTCCTGCTCGATTTCGCAAAAGAGCATAATATCGACGCGAAAACCGACGCCGTCGGGAACGTGGTCATGTCAAAGCCCGCATCGCCCGGCAAGGAGGACGCCCCAGGGGTCATTCTCCAAGGCCACATGGACATGGTGTGCGAGTCGAACATCCCGGGTTTCGACTTCGACAACAACCCCATCACCACCGTCATCGACGGCGAATGGGTTCATGCCGATGGCACCACCCTCGGTGCCGACAACGGTATAGGCATGGCTGCATCACTCGCTGTGCTTGTAGACGACTCGCTCGTTCACGGCCCGATTGAAGCACTGTTTACCGTTGACGAAGAAACCGGCATGACCGGCGCCGACAATCTCGGCGAAGGAATGATAACCGGTTCTATGCTCATCAACCTCGACTCGGAAGACGACGGCTTGATTTTCGTAGGCTGTGCCGGCGGAATCGACTCCACAATCACATTCTCCTACGAAGCCGAAGCCGCGCCCGAAGGCTATCAATTCTTCCGTTTCGACCTTACCAACGGACGTGGCGGTCACTCCGGTGGCGACATCCATCTCGGACGTGCCAACGCCAACAAACTTCTCGCCCGCTATCTCTTCGCGCTCGGAGCAGTTACTGACCTCCGTCTTGCCCAAATTTCGGGCGGCAACCTCCGCAACGCCATCCCGCGCGACGCCCACGCCCTCTTCGGCGTGCCCGCTGCCGACAAAGAAAAAGTCCGCATCGAACTCAACAAGTTCATCGCAGAAGTCCAAAACGAATATAAGGTTGAAGACCCCGATATCAAATTCGACCTCTGCTCGGAAGAAGCACCCGCGAACGTTATCGATGCCAAAACCTCCGACAACCTTATCAAAGCGCTCTACAGTTCTCCTCACGGAGTTGTCGCAATGAGCAAGGACATCGAAGGTCTTGTGGAAACATCCACCAACCTCGCTTCGGTCCGTATGCTTCCCGACAACCAGATTCTCGTAGTCACGAGCCAGCGCAGTTCGGTGGAATCAAGCAAACTCGACATCGC
>CADBML010000176.1 GCA_902795825.1 uncultured Bacteroidales bacterium | reverse complement strand
GGGTCGAGTGCCGATGGGTTCGCCACCGCGGGCTGCCTTTCAGGCAACACCCGCTTCGGCTTCTCCCCGAGCCACTACGTGGGTTCCTCACTACTAATTCCTGATTATCTTCGAGGCGCGGACGGAGCCGTCGGAAAGAGTGGCGACGCGGATTACGACCTGCCCTGCCGAGGGATTGCCGATGCGTTGGCCTTGCAGGTTATAGTAGGCCACTGCCACTTCGCGTGCCGTGCTGCCGTCGGCGGCGATTGTCTCCACGCCGTCGGGGGCGTTGAGATAGATGCCGTTGAGTGAGGGCACGTCGAAATGATAGTCGGTCGATGTCTTTCCTCCGAGGGTAAACGCCAGCGATGTCAGTGTGATGGGGTAGATGCCGATGTCGTCGGGATCGGCAACGTCGCTGACAGGCACGGTAATGGTGACCGACTCGTCATCGCCGAAGTCCTTGAGCGTGTGTTTATAGACGCCCGAGGCGTTGGCCGCTTTCAGGGTCATTGTGAGGGCCGTGATGGTGGCGTTGCCCTTGTCGATTTGCATTTCGATTTGGTCGGGCAAGCTCCAGAGGGTCTTGTCGGTGGTGATGGTCAGCAGAGGCGAGCGCGTGGATGAGAGCACGAAGTCGGCAGCAAAGCCGTCGTTGCCGGCGGGTGATAAGGCGATAGTTTTGATGCCCGACTTGGAGATTTTGAGCCCAGTCACGTCGGTATTGGCGAGGATTGGCATTCGTCGGTCGGTGGGCACTTCGATGGTGAGGTTGATTTTTCCTTCGAAGTCGCCGAGCGAGGCGGTGACGACGGCATCGCCGTTCTTCACGCCCTTGACTTCGCCGTTATCGTTGACGGTGGCGGTGGAGGGGTCGGAACTTGCCCAGGCGAAAGCGATTGGGCTTATTGACATGTATTCGCCGTTGACGAGCGAACGCATTTCGGCATTCCAAATGCGGTAGTTGTCGAGGAGGACGTGGTCGTATTTGACCTGCATTTGGTCGGAGACGGCCACATTCACGGGAAGCGTGGCTGTGAGGCCGTTGTAGGAGGCCGTTAGGGCTTTGTAGCCGCTGCCATTCGCGAAGAGGGTTTTGCCTTCATCGATGATTTCGCCGATTGAGGGGTCGCACGAGAGGGTCACGCCTTCGAGGTTTTCGTTGATAAGGAGACCATATTGGTTGTAGCCGTAGAACCGCGGGGTATAGAGTCCGTATTGCGGGAGGTCGGCTTTGAAGTCGGCAAATTCGATGTGTGCCACTTCGTTGTCGTCGGGGGCGTTAAGCACTAGGTAAAGGCCGTCGCCCACGGCGCGTTCGGAGCCGTCGGAGGGGTGGTTCATGATTCCCATTTTGGGGATGTAGATGCCGGTGGAGCCGCCGCCGTCAGCGTTGGTCGCCCAGTCGGCGCCGGCGTAGATCATGAGGTCGGAAAGCTCATCGTAGCTGCCGCCGTAGGAGATGTTGGAGCGGCCATCGACACACATGAGGATGATTGTCTTTTGGTCGGACGTGCAGCCCATGACCGTGCGCGGGTGAACGTCGGCGTTGGTCGATGGTATTTTCTGCCCATTCTGCACCAGAAGAACGCTTGAGCCAACTTCGCCGGTGATCGATGGGGCCACATTGTCGAACTGGGTGAGTTGTTGGGTGATTTTGATGGTTATTTCCTTGCCTTCGGGGAAATTAGCGAGCACGTCGGCTGCAGAGCCTCCGGCGGCGATGACGCCTCCGCCGTTGGGGATGCGTGTGTCGCCTGTCGAGACGGGACCGCTGATACGGGCGCGGAACGGGGCGTTCATCTTCCACGTCTCGCCCTCAAGGAGTTCGAAGGGCACTTGCGAGATTTCGGCGGGGCAGTGGGTGTATTTGCCTTGGCACGAATTGTAGAGCGTCACGGCCGAAGAGCTGTAGTTGTTGTAGTCGGCGCATGCCACGGTGGAGCCTCCGTCGGGCGTCACTTGGCAGAGGTTGGTGAGCGGTGAGCACCACGGCACTCGGTTGTCGGAGATGACGAAGTGGTGCACACCCGGCACGGGATAAGTGGCGACCATGCCGTTTGCCACAGCGCCATAGACGGGGCGGCCCACTTCGCCCTGAGTGACGAAGAAGTCGGCGTTGACAGCGCCGAAATAGCGCCGACCGGGCTTGTCGAGGCGGCGCACGTGGTTGGAGATGTTTTCGCATCCGTAGAGCGAGTCGCGGCCCAATTCCACGGCAAAGTCAACAGCAGGGTTGGTGGCGTCGGCGGTGAAGTAGAACACTCGGATTTGGCCCGAATAGGGCGAAGAAGCCGTCGAATTGAATTGGATGGCTGTGTAGTAGGTTCCCGGGCCGATGAGGCAATGCTGGAGCGTGTCGGCGGTCATTACGAATTTTCCGATATTGACTTCGGGAAGCGCGGCCGCTGAGAGGCTCAGGGCGCAAGCGGCTACGGCTAAGCTTAAAAGACGTTTCATGATAAGAATTGTTGTTACGGTTTTATTTTGCAAATTTATGCAAAAAATTCCTATTCTCCAAAGGGTGAATTTACGAAAGAGTTCATTATTGTCTGTTTAGTTGTCTCACCGACAAATTCCAGTATTTTCATTTTCACAAAAACAATGAAAACACTTGGAAGTGCCGCAGGCTCTACGAGCCCATTCTGAGCCATTCGGGCAAGTTCAGTTTATGCTGGGGCATAACAGCCCTTGACCGATGTCGCAGAACAGCCTTTGGCTGGCTCCACTTCCAAGCAAAAACACAAAAAATGCCACGACTTCGGAACAAATACATATTACCTATCCCCTCATATCAAACAACTTTTACAACAACGGACAACCAAAACAACCGTTAGGAATGAGAAATG
>CADBML010000175.1 GCA_902795825.1 uncultured Bacteroidales bacterium | reverse complement strand
ATTGGCGCAAGCTTCGGGGGCTTTCTTGCGTTCTGTATGTTGCGTTGGCAACGCAATGTCAGATGGCGCGGGTTCTCGTTTGTTGCGTTGCCAACGCAACATCAGGCGGCAGCAGGGAGCGCAAGCGTTGTATTGCCACGACGTTTTTTGTCGGTTACAAAGTTTTTTGTAATTTTACGGAAAAGAATGTCAACAACACCTCTCAATATGGAAAAGAAACTCGTCATTGTCGATGCTTACGCAATGATTTATCGCGCCTATTATGCGCTCATCCGTGCTCCGCGGACAACCTCAAAAGGGCTCAACACATCGGCCATCTTCGGCTTCTGCAACTTCATCGACGACGTTATCCGCAGAGAGTCGCCCACACACATCGCCGTGTGCTTCGACCCGCGCGGAAAAACATTCCGCCATGAGGCTTATCCCGAATATAAAGCCCAGCGAGATGCCCAACCAGAGGACATCACACTCTCCGTCCCATACATCAAGGACATACTCGCCGCACGCAACATCAAAGTCTATGAAGTAGATGGCTATGAGGCCGACGACGTTGCCGGCACAATAGCGAAAGCCGCCGAACGCGAAAACTTCAAAACACTGATGCTCACTTCCGATAAAGACTACGGACAGCTCGTGAGCGGCTCCACTTTCATCTACCGCCCATCGTCGAAAGGCTCAGGCTACGAGCTTCGTGGAGAAAAAGAAATATGTGAACTTTACGGTCTCAAAAGCCCCGAACAAGTAATCGACATGCTTGCCCTTGAGGGCGACGCTTCCGACAATGTGCCCGGATGCCCTGGCGTGGGCGAGAAAACCGCCGTCAAGCTGCTGTCGGAATTCGGTTCGGTTGAGGGAATAATCACCAATGTGGATAAAATCAAAGGCGCGTTGCAGAAAAAAATCGCCGAAAACACCCACCAAATTCTTTTCTCTAAATTCCTGGTGACAATAAAGACCGACGTGCCCGTGACAATAAATTTCGACGAAATGACCCGCCGGCCCGACAACACCACCCGACTGCTCGAAATATATTCCGAACTCGAATTCCGAAGTTTTATCGCCAAAATAAAAGCGGGCGAACCGACTGCATTGACACCCTCGCCATCCGCCGACAACGACAAAAATGCCGACAAAAAGACCGACAAAAAGGCCAACACGAACCGCTCCGACGACATGGGTCTGTTCGGCTTACTCGACGAAGAGCCAGCCCAAGCCGACGATTCGGCAATAAAAACCTTAACCACCATCGTCGATGACAACGACGTAGAAGCCGCTGTCGATCGTCTGTTGGAGGCCGAGACTGTGGGAGTCGCCGTCAACGCTGTGGGGAAAGCCGCAATGACGGCCAGCCTCGACGGCATTGCAGTTTCTTCCGAAGATGGCAAAGCCGAATATATTCGCTACAACGCGACGACAGCCCAAAACATCCGTCGGCTGTTCGCCCATGCGCGCCTTGTGGTCAGCCCCGACGTGAAGCGCGACTACATCGTGTTACACAACGCCGGCATCCAATTCGACGCCGATTATTACGACATTTCTGTGGCCCACTATATCCTCGAACCCGAAAAACGCCACGCGCTGCGCGACATCGCTTACGCTTACTTGTCACACCGCGCCATAGGCGACATCGACAGCCTCGTCGCCCCGAAAAAAGATGTCGGACAACCCGCCGACGCTTATCTGACTTTCGGCGAAGCCGCCGACTGCGCACGACAACTCATGCCCCAGCTTGAGAACGCCCTCCAACAAGCCGGTCAATGCCAGCTGCTCCATGAAATCGAAATGCCTTTCGTCACCGTTCTCGCCGATATGGAAATCGAAGGCGTACGCCTCGACACCGTCGAACTCAACCGCAACTACACGTCGCTTAACGGCCGAATCAACGAAATGGAAAAAGATATTTTCTCCATTGCCGGACACTCGTTCAACGTGTCGTCGCCCATGCAGGTGGGCGAAGTTCTTTTCGGCGAAATGAAAATCGACCCCAAAGCGAAGCGCACGAAAAACGGCGCTTTCTCCACCACCGAAGAAATCCTCGAACACCACCGCGCATCCCACCCCATCGTCGATCTCATCCTGAAAGTGCGAGGTCTGAAAAAACTCCTATCGACCTATATCACCGCGCTGCCCGAACTCATAAATCCGAAAACAGGTAAAATCCACACCTCATTCAACCAGACGGTAACCGCCACCGGCAGAATTTCTTCAACAAGCCCGAACTTGCAGAACATTCCCATCCGCACCGACGACGGCCGGGAAGTGCGTCGCGCTTTCGTGCCCGACCCCGGATGCCTGCTCCTTTCGGCCGACTACTCACAAATCGAACTGCGACTGATTGCCGACATGTCGGCCGACGAAAACATGGTGGAGGCGTTCCTCTCCGGACAAGACATTCACCGCGCCACCGCCGCGAAAATCTTCAAAGTGACCATCGCCGATGTCACCGACGAACAGCGCCGTCGGGCGAAAACCGCCAATTTCGGCATCATTTACGGCATTTCTGCTTTCGGCCTCTCCGAAAGGCTCCACATCTCCCGCCCAGAAGCGAAACAACTCATCGACGGATATTTCTCTTCTTATCCGCTAATCAAAAAATACATCGACTCCAGCATCGAAAAAGCCCGCGAACTCGGCTATGTCACTACCATCAAGGGACGCAAACGTATGCTCCCCGACATCAACTCACGAAATGCCGTAGTTCGTGGTTTTGCCGAACGAAACGCCGTCAACGCGCCTATTCAAGGCTCGGCCGCCGACATCATAAAAATAGCGATGATCCGTATCGCCAACGAAATAAAAACCCGTGGCATGAAATCAAGAATGATTCTGCAAGTGCACGACGAATTGGTGTTCAACGTCTATACCGACGAACTCGAAACGCTGCGCCGCCTTGTCGTTGACAATATGGAAAATGCCTACTCGGGGAAAGTGCCGCTCGAGGTAGGTGTGGGGGTCGGAGCCAACTGGCTTGAAGCCCACTGATACTGACGGTCAGCTTTTGACAGTGAGGGTTTTTTCTGCTTTATAACCTGGTCGGTTGTTAAGGGTGGTGACAGCGAACAGCCCGGTAGAGTCGGAATTGTAGCGGATGTGGTAACGTTCGCGACCGAGAAAATCCAGCAGGAACTCAGCGCTTTTCGCCGTCTCGGCGTTGATGTCGAAGTCGTTGCCCCTGACGAGCCTCTCTTCGATAGTGATGTCGAAGCCTATCATCGTCACGGCAAGACTTACGGCTCCGTTAGTGCTCACGCCCTCAATGCCGTCGCGGACAAGACGGACATAACCCGAATCCATTGCCTCAAGGCGAATGGCGGGTGTGTCGCCGCCAACGGGTGATAGTTCGCCGGCGAGCAGGTGGGTGCGGGCTTCGCCCCGTGCTTGAGGCTTCATGGCAAAAGCCACCACCACCGACGCTACAAGAAACGCGATGACATAAAATTCGACCGATTGGTAAAAAGCCAAAGTAATCATAGGGGACTTTTACTGTCTTTATGAGTAATTATGTCGGGAAAATAGAACGACACGTCAATATCAAATGCAAATTTCTCGCCAAAACGCATCTGGCGGTGCGGGCATGGGCATTTCGGCAGCCTGAAAAGGGTACACACAAGCCGCCGAAAAGACTCGGAGGAGGGGGCAATCAACCCGAATCGACCATTGGCGTTTTGATGACTGATTGTTTTCGGATGTTTTGACGCTTTGATTGCTAATTGAAGTCACACT
>CADBML010000174.1 GCA_902795825.1 uncultured Bacteroidales bacterium | reverse complement strand
GTGCCGCAGACGTCGAGGATGCCATTGGCCATCCATTCGGCAATGCCCGTTTTCTGGATGGCCAACCCCATGACAACGCTTCCGGCGAAAACCATCAGAATGTCCCAATTGATGGCCCGCATGGCCTGTTCCATATTGCAGCAACGGCAGAAGAGCATAGCGGCGGCGGCAATAAAGGCGCACTGCAACAGCGGCAGGACACCGAGGGCCGAGATGGTCACCATGGCAAGCATAATAATTGTTGAGAAAATCGTGCCGAGACCGATGTTTGGCACGTCGTCGGAGTCAAAGAAATGGAGATTGCTCCTCAGTGATGCGGTGTCATCGCTGAAATGCTTCGGACATATCAAAAGCAGCGTGTCGCCTGCCTCAAGCACCACTTTGCGCGGAGCCTCGTTGATGCGCTCGCCGCGTCGGGCGACGGCGGCCACCATCAGGTTGTTGTCCTTCTCGAAGGTGCTCTCGGCGATGCTGTGGCCTTTCAGACTGCTGCCGAAGGTGACGTACGCCGTGCGTACCTGGCAGTTCATGTCCACCTCGTCCATGGAGAACACACGCTGGTCGGAGGCAACCAGTTGGTATCTCACAGCCATATCGTAGAGCTCGTCGATTTGTCCGGCAAAAACCAGATGGTCGCCACTCATCAGTATCTCGTTTTCGGTGACGGGCGAAGCGACATCGTCGATGTGGCATATCTCTATCAGGCTGCCACCCTTAACATGGAAGAGGCCGGCCTCGCCCAATGTTTTGCCGATTAACGGATTGTCCGACGGCACCCGCAACTCCACAGTGTACTCCGATGTGGCCTCAAACGCCTCTTCCGGAGCTTTCCGGTCGGGCAACAGCCGACGCATGGCGATGACCGAAAGCACACCGACGGCAAGGCAGAACAGACCGGGAATAGTCGTGGCCAGAATGTTCATCGCCACGCCGGTTTGTTCCTCGTAGAGCCCGCTGATAATCAGGTTAGGCGGAGTGCCTATCAGCGTACACACACCGCCCATGCCCGAGGCGTAACTCAGGGGAATGAGCAGTTTCGAGGGCGACACTCCGAGTTTCTTTGCCCACATCTTTACGATTTTCACAAAGAGGGCTACGACTGTGGTGTTGCTGAGAAATGAGCTGAGAAAGGCGACAGGCAACATCAACCGTGTCACTGCCTTGCCATAACTGTCAGGCCGCCCAAGCAGGCACTTCACCATAAAATGCAGCACACCCGTGTGCATCAGTCCGGCAACCACCACAAACAGCACTCCGACAGTGATAACCGACGTGCTGCTAAAGCCAGAGAAAGCCTCTTTTGCATCGAGCACTCCCGTCACGTAGAGCACTCCGATGGCTCCGAGGAACACGATGTCGGAGCGCCACTTGGTTGTCAGCAGCACCGTGAACACCGTGAACACTGTCACGATGGTGATCCAAGCATCAATGCCAAAACCTAAAAATTCAATCGATTCCATAACTTATTGGGATTTCCATTAATTCCCTTATATTTTTCTTCCTCGGTCACGAAGCAGGTCACGAGGTCGTATGTTCTTTAAAGCCTTTTCAGCCTGTACAAAAAGAAATTGATTGTCTCACGACAACCAATCTTTGTTAACCTTAAATCTAATACCATGAAAAACACGTTGCAAATTTACAACATTTTTTCTATTCTACAAAACATTTCGTGAAAAAATGCAACTTTTTTCTCCGATATTGCAACTTTTTGCCGTTTTTATGGCAAAACGACAGCCATCGGAGCAGCCGACACGCCGAGCCCCCTCTCGACTACAGCGCAAAAAAAATGCCTCGACGTCAGGACATATACATATTTACCTGTTCCCTAGTCCAAATAACAACTCACACTGTTCAGGACTGAGGCGCTCAACAGCCTTACATTCCACCAAAAGAGCATTATTGGCAAGGGAATCGACATAGTGCTTGTGCTTTTATTGTGTCCCAAAACAAAACCCGCGGCATTTTTTTTATGTTTTTGTTTATTCGGCGACACAGGTCTATGCGAGTGATCAAAAAAAACGGAAGCTTCCCAACATCATGGAAAGCTCCCGCCTGAGTGGGTGTTAGCCGATTCGAACGGCTGACCTCATCCCTGTCAAGGATGCGCTCTAAACCTGCTGAGCTAAACACCCATAATCGGCCTCTTTTCAGAAACCGACTGCAAAGTTAAGTCAAAATTTCTATCCCCGCAAATATTTTCGACACTTTGCGAAAAAAAACGTCGTCACATAGCAAAAAAACGGATTCTTTTAAGTAAATTTGCAGGATAATCCACGTTTATCGTGTGTTTAACCCATGAATCAGTATAATTATGGCAGAAAACAACAATTTAGAACTGAACAAAGAGAATAAGAACCTTAATTTTGTGGAACAAATAGTTGCCGACGACCTTGCCGCCGGCAAGAACGGCGGGCGACTTAACACCCGATTCCCGCCCGAGCCTAACGGCTATCTTCATATCGGCCATGCGAAAGCCATCTGCATGGACTTCGGTGTGGCCGAAAAATTCGGCGGCACGTGCAATCTCCGCTTCGACGACACCAACCCGGTCAAAGAAGATGTGGAATATGTCGATTCCATCAAAGAAGACATCCACTGGCTCGGTTTCGACTGGGGCGACCGCGAATACTACGCCAGCGACTACTTCCCGAAACTTTACGACCTCGCGCTTCGCCTAATCCGCGAAGGCAAAGCCTACGTTGACCAACAGACATCAGAGGAAATAGCCGCCCAAAAAGGCACGCCCACCGTCCCCGGCACTCCAAGCCCCTACCGCGACCGACCGGTGGAGGAGAATCTCGACCTCTTCCAGCGGATGAACGCCGGCGAATTTGAGGAGGGCAGCTATGTGCTTCGCGCAAAAATCGACATGGCTTCATCAAATATGCATTTTCGCGACCCCATCATGTACCGCATTATTAAGCATCCGCATCACCGCACCGGCACACGATGGAACGTCTATCCGATGTACGATTTCGCTCATGGGCAAAGCGACTACTTCGAGGGCGTGACCCACTCGATATGCACCCTTGAATTTGTGCCTCACCGCCCGCTCTACGACTACTTCGTGCGCGAGCTTGCCGACGAATCCTATTGCCCACGGCAAATCGAGTTCAACCGCCTCAACCTGACTTACACCGTCATGTCGAAACGCAAACTCCTGCAGCTTGTCAAGGAAGGGCTCGTAGCAGGTTGGGACGACCCGCGGATGCCGACCATTTCCGGTATGCGCCGTCGCGGATTCACTCCCCGCTCTATCCGCAACTTCATCGACCGAATAGGCTACACCAAATACGAAGCCCTCAACGACATTTCCCTCCTCGAGCACGCCGTGCGGGAGGACCTCAACGCCATTGCCACACGCGGCATGGCCGTAATCAACCCCGTCAAATTGCTGATTGAGAACTATCCCGAAGGCAAAACCGAAATGATGGAAATGGAGAACAACCCCGAAGATCCCGCAGCAGGCACTCACTCTATGCCGTTCTCCCGCGAGATTTTCATCGAACGCGACGACTTCATGGAGAACCCGCCGAAGAAATTCTTCCGCCTCGCCCCCGACAAGGAGGTGCGGCTCAAAGGCGCATTCATCATCAAATGCACCGGCGTGGAGAAGGATGCCGACGGCAACATCTCGCTAATCCGTTGCGAATACGACCCCGACAGCCGAAGCGGAATGCCCGGTAGCCAGCGAAAGGTGAAAGGCACGCTCCACTGGGTGTCGGCCGCCCATGCCGTCGATGCCACCGTCCGACTCTACGACAGGCTCTTCGCCGTGGAGAACACCTCGGAATATCCCGACCGCGATTTCCGCGAAATGCTAAACCCCGACTCCCTTAAGGTGGTGGAAGGCGTGAAGGTCGAACCTTTCCTCGCCGAAAACGCCGTCAAGGGTGTCAAATTCCAATTCCAGCGCATAGGCTATTTCACCCCCGACTACGACTCCACTCCCGACCATCTCATCTTCAACCGCACAATGGCCCTCAAGGACAGTTGGGTGAAGGAACAAAACAAATAAGTTGCTCTTCGATTACCCTCATTGAGCAACCCACATTTCCCTGCGCGATGAAAAAAGCATTAATTATTATAGCCGCGATTGTAGCCGCAGTCATAATCGGTTGCGGAGTCTATTATTTCATAGCCGACTCGAAAGGCAAATTTGAATTCGAAGTGCTTTCCGCCGACGGGTTGACCGCACGGCTTGTCAAGTTCGACAGCCACCGAGCCACCGACGTTGTGATACCCGATGCCGCAGAAATCGGAGGCAAAACTTACAAGGTGACGCAAATCGGCATCCACGCTTTCCGTGACTGCGAATCCGTAGAAAAAGTCACCGTTCCAGCCTCGGTCACCGAAATCTGTGCAGGGGCTTTCCTCAACTGCTTCAACCTCGCCGAAGTGGTCTTGCCCGAAACCATTGTCCGCATCGGCTCTAACGAAGTGGTGACAATCAACGACCATGAGCAGTCGGCCGACGAGAAGATGGCGCAGAATATTATCGATGCCGCATCGGCCTTGTCGAAAATCCTTCCCGAGGAGAGCGCCGACACAGTGGCCGACGAAGACTCGGAAACCGCGGCCGACCCTTCGGAAAAACATGCCAAAGAAGAACCCGTAGTGGAAATGCCCGGCAGCGAGTATTTCGCCGAAGGCGCTTTCGAAGGCTGCACTTCTCTCACTAAAATCAACCTGCCGAAATCGCTTGAATCTATAGGGCACAACACATTCCGCGACTGCATAATGCTCGCCGAAATCGCAATCCCGTCTGCAGTGGGACAAATCGGAATGGGCGCCTTCCGCGATTGCCGAGCTCTGACGGCCGTCACCCTGCCCGACAGCCTTAAAGTGGTCGATTCGCAAATTTTCGCCCAATGCTGCAACCTTCAAAAAGTCGTCATTCCTGAAGGCGTTGAAGTCATTGGAGAAATGGCTTTCGAGGACTGCGAAAGTCTTGCCGAAGTCAACATTCCATCCACCGTGGCGCAAATTGGCGCGCTCGCATTCGCCGGCTGTCATCTTATCAAAAGTTTCGCGCTTCCCGAACGGCTTGAGGCAATAGGCGTCGGCGCATTCAACGGCACTGGCATCGCCGAGCTTACAATTCCCGCGTCGGTCGAAATCATCGCCGGAAACATCGTCCGCGGTTGCGTCAACCTTGCTTCGGTTGCTGTCGCCGCAGGCAATAAGTCGTTCAAATCCGACAATTCCAACCTATACAATAACGCCACGCACGAACTTCTATTCCATGTCCCGGCCGCTGAACAGACGGAATGTGTGGTGCCCGAGGGCATCGACGTTGTTGCCTCGTTCGCTTTCGACGGCTGCAAACGTCTCCGTTCGGTGGTGTTGCCTGCAAGTGTCAAAGAGATTGGCGAACTGATATTCAGCGGGTGCGACGAATCAATCGAACGCCTTGAACTGAAAGCGTTGACGCCCCCCACTATCGTCGGCTCATTATTCGGGCTTGAGCCTGTCGGAGCGCGCCGACAAGAAGTGCGCGAGCCTGTCGTTCCGAGCAGATTCTCGCTCATCGTTCCTGACAAAGCCAAGAGCATCTACGAGGAATCCCTCGACTGGAGTCCTTATTTCGTCGATTATTACGGCGACGATGAGGTCGTTGTCGAAGACGAGGCCGTCGTCAAGGACGACTCCATCGCGACAGCAAACGAGTAATGGTCGCTCTACATAAGCTGCAAATACAAATACTCTATATCGCATGAAAAAATTCTTCTACTCATTAGTTTTAGCGGCTTTGATGGCCCCTGCGGCCGCCAACGCCACTGCCGGCTACGGACTTCCCGACAATATCCGCGACGGAAACATTCTACATTGTTTCAACTGGAACTTCGTCGATATCCGAGCCGAGCTTCCCAACATTGCAAAAGCCGGCTTCAAAGCCGTGCAAATCAGCCCCGTGCAGGGCAATGCCGAATTCAATGCCGAATGGTACTACGCCTATATGCCCTACGACTTCGTGTTCAAGGCAAATGGCAACGGTTCGCGCGAACAACTCCAGCTCCTCTGCGCCGAAGCCGACAAATATGGCATCGCTATCATCGCCGACGTCGTGGCTAACCATGTCAATCCTTCCACAGGCTATCGCGACCCGTGGTGGGACTCCAACGGCCGCGAGCGCAACAACGGCGCCATCAATTACAGCAACCGCTATTCCGTCACCCACAACAACCTCGGAAACTACCACGACGTGAATTCCGAATTGACTGAGGTGCAGACTCGTTGCAAAACTTTCATTCAAGACCTCAAGTCGTTAGGTGTCAAAGGTATCCGCTGGGATGCCGCCAAACATATCGGCCTCCCCTCCGAGAATTGCGCCTTTTGGAACACCGTGTGTAGCGTGGCTGGAATTGAATACAACTACGGCGAAATGCTCGACGGCCCCGGCGGACCGTCATCGTCATTCACCGCACTCCTCAACGAGTACACGAAATACATGGATGTGACCGACACCGACTATTCACGCACTGTCCGCAACGCCTTCAAGAACAACTCAGTGCCGACCTCATTCGGCGACTGGTCGAGTAGGGGCGTCGCCGTAAACAATTTGGTGTATTGGGCCGAAAGCCACGACAACTACTCCAACACCAACCGCGAGTCAACCGACATCCCGCAGGAGAGAATCGACCGCGCATACGCTTTCTTGGCAGCCCGAAAAGGGGCAAAAGCGCTTTACCTCTCACGCCCGCCGGGAACATCCTACAAAGCCATTAAGATGAATGTGAAAGGTTCGACTCACTTCACTTCTCCTGAGGTGGCGGCCGTCAACCACTTCCACAATGCCATGGGCTCCAGTGCCGAAAATGTTGGAGTTTCCGGCGGCGTCGCCTATGTGGCCCGTGCTGCCGGCGGCATGGTAATCGTTGTGGGCTCTGGTGCGAAAACCGTCAGTATCGGCAATGCGGGCGGTTATCTCCCCGCCGGAACATATACCGACGAGGTCAGCGGCAACACGTTCACCGTTACCTCGTCCAACGTTTCCGGCCAGGTCAACTCCACAGGCATCGCCGTGATTTATCCGCAGTCGATGTGGCCCGAACCCGAAGAAGGCGACAACTATCCCGAACAAATCTACCTCGTCGGAGTCCCGGAAGGCTGGGTTGGCCCGTCAGCCGCCAATGCAGCCCACTATGCCGACTGGAAGCTCGCCAAGACTGGCGTGGGCGTTTATGAAGGGGCATTCGACATCGATTCCGCCGATGCCATGTTCCGCTTCTACGCCGACCTTACAGGCTGGGACGGCGGCGACTCTTTCGGAGCCCAGCTCAACGACTCCCCTGTCAATGTCACGATGACCAACAACGAATACTCCGGCACGATTATGCGCGGCAAGGGTTCGTATAACATCACCAACTGGAAAGGCGGAAAGATGTATATCACCGTCAATCTGAAAGAGGCGAAAGTGCTCTTCTCCGACAAGGCCGGTGTCGATGCCGTTAATGCCGACAATGCTGAAGTGAGTGTGGCTTACTATAACCTCCATGGGGTGAGAGTGGATGCCCCCGCAGCCGGACAGGTTGCCATCCGCGTCGCAACTCTCTCCGACGGTTCCGTCAGAGCCACTAAAATTCTGTCTAAATAATCATTTAGGGCGTGCCGTTTTTTGGGGTCGGCACGCCCTTTTTATAATCATAATTAATGAACACATCCTACTATCTCGTCAGAAACAACGTCCATTACGGTCCATATACGCTTGAGCAACTGATACAGCAAGGGCTTACCTCTGCCGACTTCGTATGGCACGAAGGTCTGCCCGAATGGACATCGCCCGCCTTGCTCCCCGAGCTCGCGCCCTATGTTTCGCAGCCGCCACAGTATGCGTGGACTCCTGCCACGGCGGTAGCGCCGCAAGTGTCGTTTGGCGAAGCCATCTCCACTTGTTTCAAAAAATACGCCACATTCAAAGGTCGCGCCCGACGCAGCGAATACTGGTGGTTCATGCTTTTCAACTTCCTTATTACAGTCGTCACCTGCGGAATCGGCTCAATAGTGTTGCTCCTTCCGTCGTGGGCGGTCACCGTGCGCCGTCTCCACGACAATGGCAGAAGCGGATGGTGGTGGGGCGCCAGCGTCATCGTATCACTGGTTTATCTCGTAGCCTACTGTTTTACAGTGGCTCAGCTGATGATGGGACATTTCAATTATGACACCCCCGTAGCGTTGCCGATTGTAATCATTGTTTCGTCAATCGCCACAATGATTTTGGGAATCATTGTGTTTGTGTTCACTCTGCTCGACTCCAATCGCGGCACAAACCGTTACGGCGACTCCCCCAAATATCCCAACGGATAAAGCGGCTCGAGCTTCCAATGTAAATAATGTTTAATCCAAAGTTCTACTCCTCAGTCACTTCGTGACAGCTCCCCTGCTAGGGGAGGTGTCGGCGAAGCCGGCGTTGTGACTGATGAGGAATGGAGATATGGACACGAAAATCCTCCCCTAGCAGGGGAGGTGGCTCGTAGAGCCGGAGGGGTAGTCAATCAAACTTGTCAATGCACTACTCTGCAACTAGCAGGGGAGGTGTCGG
>CADBML010000173.1 GCA_902795825.1 uncultured Bacteroidales bacterium | reverse complement strand
GCCTCACCAACGCCCATGGCCGTGAAATTCTTTAATTTGCAGGGCTTTGAAATCGACCGCCCGAACGGCAACGAGGCCTACATACGGCTGACATTATTCTCCGACGGCTCAGTGACAGCATCCAAACAAATTTGCACAATCCAAAAATAATGTGTAACTTTGCAGCCGAAAGAAAACCAAAGCATTTTTTAAGCTGTTATTGTAAAACTATTTATTAATTTAAAAACAAACAAAATGAACGCAGAAAAAATTGGAACTTTCGCAGGTCAAGTTTGGAACGCTCTGAACGAAGCCAATCCTTCAACGACTAAAGATGTCAAGAAAGCCACGAAGCTTAAAGACAAAGAACTTTATGCTGCAATCGGCTGGCTCGCACGCGAGGACAAGCTCGACATCGAAGCCACGGAAGACGGCAAGGACCTCACCCTTACCCTTAAATAAGAAAATCAACCCGAAAAATCACTATTTTCTAACAAGAGAATAACAATCCCCGACATGACGGCAGGTTTTCGCAGCTGACTCCGTTCACGCTTTCCGACGACGCCTGCCGCCATGTTTTTTTGCGCCTATGTTAAACGACGATTTCGAATTGTCAATACCCAAAGAGACCCTCGCCAGTATGCCAATCGTGACTTACCCTGGCGAAATCACCGTTATCGACTCGGCCATCGACACGGTCAAGGCGCTGCGCTTCCTTTCGTCGCTCCCGCTCGTGGGATTCGACACCGAGACAAAACCCAACTTCCGCCCGGGACGCACCAACAACGTGGCGCTCATCCAAATCTACTCGCCCAACCGCTGCTTCCTATTCCGAATTAACAAAACCGGACTTACCGACGAAATGGTACGATTCCTCGAGTCGGAAAAAACCGTCAAAGTGGGTGTGTCGCTTCACGACGATTTCCGTAATCTTAATAAAATACGCCAAGTAAATCCGCATGCCGAAATCGACCTCCAACAGCTGGTGAAGCGTTTCCACATCCGCGACAACAGCCTCCAACGCATCTACGCCATCGTTTTCGAAAAAAGAATCTCCAAAAGCCAACGACTCACCAACTGGGAAGCGCCTCAACTCAACGAAAAACAGCAAATCTACGCTTCAATCGACGCGTGGGCTTGCTATAAGCTATATACGTATCTGTCAGCTGGATTGTTCCACCCCGAAAAGTCGGCCTACATTGCCCACGACGACCAGTCATCATCCCCCACACCATGAAACGCCTACCCAAACACATCGTTATCCCTTCGCTTTTGCTCATCTACCTCGCCGTAATGGTGGGCGTGTTCGGAATGCGGGTTTACCGCGCCGGCGACTACGCCCATTTCTTCATCGTCACGGGTGTGAGTCTAGTTGTGATTGTGCTGCTCTTCTTCATCATGCGAGCACGCCACCGCCGCGACAACGACCGCAACAACAATGCTTAATTCAATGCATAATGCATAATTAAGACAGAAGAACATAAAAACAGATTTTTGCTTGATTCATAGTGCATAATTCATTATGCATAATTAAGACATACGGACAGATTTATTTGCTTTACGCTTAATTAATTGATGGTGAACAAAACTGAGTCATGAAAAGCTGGAAACTTGTCGAAAAATTTGTGAAGGGGATTCTCTCCCCTCGCAAAAGCGCTTATAACCTATCATTTGTTTACGAGCCTGACGATTTCACGTGGTATATTGATATACCCTGGCCTGGAAACCGCCACAACCTCGCGATGGTGGCCGGAAGCGACAAACTACTCTCATTCCTCGACAAAGAAAAAACCAACCGTGTAAGCCTGAAAGTGAAAATTTCGAAAAAGCCCCTCGAAATGCCCGGCTACGTCGAATTGTTCAAGACATCAAGCAAACTCACCCGCGGAGCCTACTACGATGTCCACCGTCTCGAAGGTTTTGAGCGCGATATTTGGATTTGTCCAGTCACGCTCACCGTTTTGGGCTGTTATCCCAAACATATCTACTTCAAGCAAATGTGAAGCCCAAAGCCACAAAAACGTGCGCCGTCCACCTGCGGCGCCGTTTTTTTCGCAAAAGAAAGTGGGCATGATACTATGAAATCAGAAAAAATTTCATTAAATTTGCAAAAAATTAAGCGTAAGAAGGTCCTGCCAGATTCGGCGGGCGCTTATACAGAATAAAAGATGGCTAATAACCAGCCACTTACGCTTGACAGCTCTTCCGTCTCTCCTCCAGCCGACACGGAGCGCTTTTTTATTGACCATAGTAAACTCCATCGCCATTTACGTCGAAGCGTTTACCACCGAAAAGATCCGGCGTGAAGGAATCAGAGGATTCGCTCACCGGCCGCCGGCACAAGCCTCTCCTCGCCAAAATTCATCATTGCCGGAGCTTCCTTCCGAATAATAAAAAACAACATAAATGACAAGTAAATGGAATCACTTGCCCAATTCAAACGAACTACAACCGGCTCAGTCAGAGCTGGCACAACGATTTGCCGACACACCCGCCATTAACACGCTTTTGGCGGAGCGTGGCGTCACGACCGTAGAGGAAGCCGAACGATTCTTCCACCCCTCCCTCCGTGACCTCCACGACCCGTTCCTCATGCGTGATATGGACAAGGCTGTCGATCGGCTCAACCGTGCGATTGGCGCAAAAGAACGTATTATGGTCTATGGCGACTACGATGTCGATGGCACCACGGCCGTGGCTATCGTGTATCGCTACCTTCTGAAATTCTACTCCAACGTGGAGTATTACATCCCTTCGCGCGACGACGAAGGCTACGGAATATCCCTCCGTAGCATCGAAGCCGCCGCCGAAAGTGGCGTGAAACTCATTATCATCCTCGACTGCGGCATCAAGGCCGTCGATGAAATCAGCTATGCGAAAAAACTCGGCATCGACTTCATCATCTGCGACCACCACGTGTCGGGCGACAGCCTGCCCGAAGCCGCAGCCATCCTCAACCCAAAGCTCCCCGAGTCGGGCTACCCTTGCCCCCACCTCTCAGGCTGCGGCGTCGGATTCAAGTTCATGCAAGCTTTCGCCATCAGCAACGGCCTAGAAGTGGCGGACCTTGAAAACATGCTCGACCTCGTGGCCGTCAGCATCACCGCCGACATCGTTCCGATGGTGGGCGAAAACCGCATAATGACTTATTACGGCTTGCGACGCCTCAACAACAACCCCAATCTCGGGCTTAGGGCCATCATGAAAATCTGCCAAATCAACAACCGCGAAGTCACCGTCAACGACCTCATCTTCAAAATCGGTCCGCGCATCAACGCCTCCGGACGTATGCAGTCGGGAATGGAAGCTGTCAGGCTCCTCGTGGCCCGCGGCTTCAGCGAGGCTTATTCGATAGCCAAAAGCATCGACCAGTATAATCAGGACCGCAAAGAGCTCGACAAACGCATCACCGAAGAGGCCAACTCCGTGATTGAAGCGAACGGCGAACGGCTCGCCAATAAAAAGTCGCTCGTCATCTTCAACAAGGACTGGCACCGCGGAATCATCGGCATCGTCGCCTCGCGCCTCACCGAGATTTACTACAAGCCCACCGTCGTGCTCACCATGTCGAACGGACTTGCCACCGGCTCGTCGCGCTCCGTTCAAGGCTTCGACATCTATAGCGCCGTCGAATCCACAGCCGACCTGCTCGAAAACTTCGGCGGACACCCCTATGCCGTCGGCCTCTCGCTGAAGGAGGAGAACATTCCCGAATTCCGCCGTCGTTTCGAAGAGTATGTCGCCGCAAACATCATGCCGCAGCAGACTCGCCCCCAAATCGACATCGACGCCGAAATATCTTTCAGCGAAATCAACCAGCGCTTCCTCGACCTCCTGCGGAAGTTCAATCCCTCCGGTCCGGGCAACCAAAAGCCCGTGTTCTGCACTCGCGGCGTCCTCGACTACGGCACAAGCAAGCTCGTGGGCCGAAATTCAGAGCATATCAAGCTCGAACTTGTCGATGACTCGTCGGGACGCGTCATTAACGGCATCGCCTTCAATATGGCACAGCATTTCGACCACATCCACTCGGGCAAGCCCTTCGACATCTGCTACACCATCGAGGAAAACCGCCGCAGTGGAAAACGGACCATGCAGATTTCCGTCAAAGAAATCCACT
>CADBML010000172.1 GCA_902795825.1 uncultured Bacteroidales bacterium | reverse complement strand
GTTACGGGGAACACTTCGAGAGTGCCCTTGTAGTTAGCGACAAAACCAGTGATGGTGTATTGTCCTTCGGGCTCTTCGGGGATGATGTTGAGTTTGAACTGGTCGTAGAGAACTACGTCGGCAGTTTCATCGGAGAAGGTGTAAGAAACCTTATCGCCGTCAACGATTTTGGAGATTGTACAAGCGGGAACCTGAACATACTCGTGAGCCATATCGGTTGCGAGTTCTTCGCACTGATAGACGTTCGGTTCGATAGTTGCACCGGCAGTAGCGGAGCCAAATGTTGCTGCAACGGGAGTCATTTGGTGAGCGCCGTTGTAGTAAGAGTTCGAACCTGCGATGCCGTTGAGAACGTCACCGTTCTTGTAGGTGTTGTCAAGTTTGCCGAATGCGAGCAACCAACCTGTTTGGTCGTTGAGATAGAGGTAGTTGCCGCTTTGGTAAACAACGCTTACAGGATTGTTGAAGACATAAACATCGGGCTTCGAAGCCTCGGTGGTGTTGGTTGCGTAGAAGTCTTCGATGTTATCAACACCTGCGGGAACTTTGAATTCGGCCTCAGCAACCTTTGAATCCTTGTAGCCTTCAGCCTTTGCCCAAGCCTTAACCAAGCAAGCCTGAGTTACGCTGAACGGACCGTCATAAGGGGTTCCATCGTCGTTTGTCGAAGCACCGTCGGCGGGAATTACCGAGTAGTAAATCGACGCACCTTCAGTTGCGCAAGAGATGGCAACTTCTTGGTGACCGGAGATGAGGTAGCCGCCGTTGGGGTTGATGACGGGAGTAGCGCAGGTGGGAGTAACCGTACCTGATGCTGCGTAAGTGACGACTGCGTAACGCATCTTGAACTGCCTTTCAGCGGTGAACACAAGGTCGCCGGAAACTTCGCCAGTCCATGTACAAGGATCGTTCACGCCAGTACCGCCGCCTTCCATTTCGCCTTGGTCAGGAGTGGGAGCACCCTTTGAGTTTGCAGCGGGTTGGAAGAAAATCTTGGTAATTGTTGCGCCGTTTACAGCGGTGAAAGTCATTGTTTCTCCTGCGAAGATGCGAACTTCAGCACCGTATGCGCCAGAGTAGTATTGACCTGTGCCGTGGCCGAAATTCAACTTGATGTCGCCGTTTTCGAATTCTTTGCCGACGAGTGATTTCGATTCGTCTTTGTTGTCGGAAGATGTTTCGCTGCCATCCTTGTTGATAAGGTTAACCATTGAGACATCACCTTCATAATTGAATGACGGAGCCTTGAAGCCGACGACGTTTTCGTCGCCGCCACCGCCACCGCCGCCGCCACCGCCGGGAACTTCGGGCGTGGTGTCAGTGCCGGGAGCAAAGTATCCGAGAGGAATAACTTGCAGTGCGTTGTAGGCCGAAATAGCACCTACTACATCGTATGTGCCAGCGGCTGTCGAGGCGATTTTGTAAGTGTTGAAGAAGTTGATTTCACCTGCGGCGTCAGTTCCGACGAAGCCTTTTTCAGCGGGAGTAGCGTCTGCGAAAGCAACGTTGCGGAAAGTGAGCACCTTGGTAAGGTTGGCTTCGGTAACGCTTGCCGATGTTGCATCGGGATAGGTCACTGCGTTGTACTTTTCAGCAGCGGGAAGGTCGGCGGGGTTGTTGGGGATGATTTCAACGAGACCGTTGTAAACCTTAACCGTTGCGTCCCAGCCCTTTGAGATTTCTTGGCAAACAACCACGTCGGGAAGACCTGCCGAGTAGATAAGTCCAGCGGAAGAGCCGTCGGTAACGAACACATAGCGTTTGTCGCCCGAGTTGCAAGCGGTCACTGTCATCGGGAAGTCAACAGTGACAGTTGTTGCGCCGTCTTTCTTCGATTTTTCGTAGAGGTCGGCAATAGAAGTCGCTTTGGGATTGGTAACCGTACCACCACCGCTAACAAGTTCGTAAGCAGTAGGAATAAGTTGCGCATTCCCTTTGTTGACAGAAATAACACCCGTAACATGGTAGGTTCCTGCAGCAACAGCCGAAAGTGTGAACGTATTGTAAAGGGCTATTGATGTTTCGCCAACCTTACCTGTAAACGCTGCTTTTGCACTCGGGGTTGCTGCTTCGAAAACGACGTTTTTGACGGTGACATACCTGTTTTGGTTTGCCACAGTCACATCGGAAGCCGCGATTACGGCGGGAGTCACAGTTGCCGTACCTGATGGTTCGGGCATCTGAGCGGGAGTGGAGGGAATCAACTCAATGAGGCCTTGGCTGTAGTTGCTCCATGTAGCGGCCCATTCGCCACCGGGGATTACGTCGCCGGCTTTGTACTGGGGAGTCAGTGAAGCGTAGATCAATCCGGCAGTAGTGCCGTCGGTCACGTAGGTGTTCTTAGCGCTAACGCTGTTGAAATAGGTGACTGTCAACGGGAAATTGACGAGGACAGTTACACCTTCTTCATAAGCATAAAGCTCAGCCAGCGAATTTGCCACATTGTCGGCTACCGCCGATGTGGTCAAGCCGGCGAGGCATGCTAGTGAAAGTAAAAATTTTTTCATAAAAAGTGATTTAAATTTGGTTAAGTGAAATATATAATTTTCTTTTTCGCAAGTTGTTGTTATATCAATTGGTATCTTCCGTTTATTAACGTGGCAAAGTTAATGATTTTTCTCCGAATTGTCTAATTTTTTGCGTGATAATTTTTTATGTCGCGAAATGACCGATTACTCTTTTTCTCGCTTTTTTAACGTTTTACCGATTATTTATGCGCAATTATGATTTTTTTCAATCTTTATGTCAGAATTATTGTATTTTTTGATTACTTTTGCGAAGTCAAATTTAACTATGGGGCTTTCCCCGAAATCATCCAAAAAGATATGAATAAATTCCTGCTTACACTACTCATCGCGGCCTTCGCCGCTCCAGTGTCGCTCCTCGCCCAAGACAACGGGCTCAACCCCCGCTATACCGTTACCGTTGGCGAGCTTTATTACCGCGCTCCCGAAAAGAAGAAGCCCTCGGTAGGAACCGTGTTAACCACTATCGCCGACGCTGCTGCCGGAGTTGTTACCGACATCAACAATGAGGCATATGTGCCAATGGTCCGCGCTGAAATCCTTTCGTCCATCAACAGTGTGCGTCGCCTCATAGTGGTCGAAGATGCCAATGTCGCCACCGACTATGTCATCTACGGCGAAGTGACCAACATCACCGTCAACCGTAAGACGGAAACAACCAAGTATAAGGACAAAAATGGGAAAGAACGCTATAACACAGAAATATCTTATTCCGCGAACGTTTCAGCGTCGCTGTCGCTGAAAGAAGTGGCTACGGGCGTAGTCATAACCACCAACGTATTCCGCGGCGAAACCTTCTACAGCATCTTTTCCTCCGTCGATGAGTCGATTCGTTACTCCATCAAACGCATGTGCTCCGACATCGCCCGCCACTACAACGCCGTCTTCCCCATAGAAGCACAAATCGTCGAACGGGGAAAAATCGACAAAGAGAAGCAGAAGGAGGTGTATATCAACGTCGGCTTCGCCATCGGAGTGTCGAAAAACGACGAATTCGACGTTATGACCTTCGGCTCTATCGGTGGGCAAGAAACCCGCAAAATCATCGGCCGGCTGAAAGTGAAAGAGGTGATGGGCGGCGACATTAGCTTGTGCAAGGTCAACAAGGGCGACAAAGAAATCAAAGCCGCACTCGATGCCGGCACTAATCTCGTCATCGTCAGCCGACAATAGCCAGCGACATCCTTTCCGGCAATCTTAAACCGGATTATTCATAGCCCAGATTAAGCGAAGCGTCCCGTTCGCGGGAGCGCTTCGCTTTTTTCGGCACTGGCTCCCTGAAAAATAATGGCACAACCGGCGGTGAAACGGCGCAAAAAAACACTCTAACGACAAAAAATTCACCCAATTGTTGCACAATTAAAAAATTGATAGTAATTTTGCAACGCTTTTCGCCCCTGTAGGGCGGCAACATTGCTTCAATAGCTCAGTTGGTTAGAGCACCTGACTGTTAATCAGGGGGTCGTAGGTTCAAGTCCTTCTTGAAGCGCAAACGGTTGGCGGGCGCAACCTCAAAAAGCCCGAATGCTTCAATAGCTCAGTTGGTTAGAGCACCTGACTGTTAATCAGGGGGTCGTAGGTTCAAGTCCTTCTTGAAGCGCCAGAGAAGAGCCGTGCAAGTCTGCGATTTGCACGGCTCTTCTCTTTCGCACATTTCAAAGAAGTGGACTATTTGTAGCCAATTTCAATGGGTTGTAAAAAACACCACGTCTCTTCCCTACAAAATTCGTTTACGTCGTTTACTTGTTTCGCAACCTCCGTTGCAATTCCATAATTCGTTCCATCAACTGTTCAAAATCTAATGACTTTCCATAGATGAAGTATCGCTGCATATTGGAATAATCCCTCCGCCAATCATCTTGCACATTTTCTGGCGGTACGATGTTGAGCACTTTTATATCAATAAAAAGTTACATCAGAATCCTCCTCTCGCTTTTCAGAGTCGCCTCGGCTAACTAAGACTGTCGCCAAACGTCGCCCGAAAAGTTGTGTGGGCAAGGGTGGGGCGTTGGCGGATATGTCAGAATTTGATTTCCCGCGAGTCGTCGTCGTTGATTACGATGCCTACACGGAGAGTGTCGTCGGGAAGTAGCGGTTCGATGCGTTCGGGCCATTCAAGCAGGCACAACGAACCCGAATAGAAATAATCCTCCACGCCGATGGCGAGAGCCTCCTCCACCGAGGCGAGCCGGTAAAGGTCGAAATGATAGATAGTGTCGCCCGAAGCCGTTCGGTACTCGTTGACGATGGAAAACGAGGGCGAGTTGACGGCATCATCCACCACCCCCAACTGTCGGGTAATAGCGTTGATGAAAGTGGTTTTGCCGGCTCCCATCTCGCCATAAAAGGCTATGACGTCGTAGCCTTTGACGGCATCGAGAAATTTTGCCGCTGCACTGTCGATTTCGCTTAGGGTTTTAATGTGAATTATCATTTTGCCGTCAGAATCACGAGTGGCACAATCATTTCTTCGAGCGATATGCCACCATGCTGGAATGTGTGGTTGTAATATTGCACGTAGTGGTTGTAGTTGTTGGGATAAGCGAAGAAGTCGCGCTCGGTGGCGAACACGTAGGCCGACGACACGTTAGGCGACGGCAGCCCAGCCGCTTCAGGACGGCGAATTTCAAACACCTGTTTGGGATTGTAAGAAAGGTTTTTGCCCACCTTGTAGCGCAGATTTGTGTTTGTGTTTTTGTCGCCCACGATTTTGATTGGATTGTTCACACGGATAGTGCCGTGGTCGGTTGTCAGTATCAGCTTATAGCCTTTTTCCGCAATACGGCGGAAGAGGTCGATAGTCGAAGAATGACGGAACCACGACTCCGTGAGAGAGCGGTAAGCTGCATCG
>CADBML010000171.1 GCA_902795825.1 uncultured Bacteroidales bacterium | reverse complement strand
TAAATCACAACAATAAATTATAACAACTTTTTATGGCAACAACAGCTGATTTTAAGAATGGAATGTGCCTCGACATTGACGGCAACTATTTCTTTATCGTTGAATTCCTTCATGTTAAACCAGGCAAAGGCCCTGCTTTCGTGCGTACGAAGCTCAAAAATGTCCGCACTGGCCGTATCATCGACAAGACTTGGAACTCCGGCGTGAAAGTGAATGAAGTGCGCATCGAGCGTCGTCCCTATCAGTATCTTTACAAGGACGATATGGGCTACAACTTCATGCACATGGAAACTTTCGAGCAGGTGGCCATTCCCGGCGAATCAATCGAAGGCGTCGAGTTCCTTAAGGAAGGCGATATGGTAGAAGCTATGGTTCATGCCGAATCCGACACAATCCTCACCTGCGAGATGCCGACAAGTGTGGTGCTCGAAGTGACCTATACCGAACCGGGCGTTAAAGGCGACACAGCCACTAACACACTCAAGCCTGCGACGGTGGAAACCGGCGCAGAAGTGCGTGTGCCGCTATTCGTCAATGTTGGCGATAAGATTGTCATCGACCCGCACACTGGTGCCTATAAAGAGCGCATCAAAGCGTAAGGCTCTGCATTTCACAACAAAAAAAAAGAGGCTCCGAAGAGCCTCTTTTTTCGTTGTGAGCCTGTTGGTTCACTCCTTTTCGGCGTCGTCGGCCTTTGCCTCGGCATCGGCTTCCTCTTCGTAGTCGGTGATGCCGGCGGCGAGAAGTTGGTCGTACCAGTTAAACAGCTTTCGGATGTCGGAGGTATATACGCGCTCGTCGTCGAAGTCGGGGAGGACAGTGGCGAAAAATGAGCGTACGGCGTCGTCGGTAAGAGATTCAGCCTCGACGGGTTTGCCTTCGGTCTTTTCCTTTAGCGAAGTCAGCACTTTCGACAAAGGGACATCTTCTTCGGTGGTGTACATAGAGATGTCGCCGAGAGAGATTATTTTGTCGGTTCCATACGCGGGAGTGCGTTTGCCGTCGATAAGCGACTCAACGATAATCATATTTCTGCCTTGTTTGACGAGGCGGAACAGACCTTTTTTGCCTGAGATTGATAGGATTCTTTTAAGCATTATCTTTTTACATTTTAGTTTGACAATTTATTTAAGTCTCTATTTTATAATCAAGTAATAAGCAATTAGTTGTAAAATAATTGGCGTATTTCGACATGTAATAATTTATGGTTTATTCTACCCCTCCGTCTGCTCGCTACGCTCGCATCCACCTCCCCTAGCAACCCCTCCGTCGGCTTCTCCGACACCTCAAAAAGGAGGACTGCTGTCATAAAGTGACTGAGAGGTGGTGAATTGAACGAGTTTTATTTACATTAGAAACTTGACAATTTATTTAGATGCGGTAGAATTGGCGGGTGTATCCACTTTTGCCGAGTCGGAGGCCTCAATGGCTTTAACTTCAGCGGCGGCTATATCGGCGGCTCGGGGCTTCCAATCCACTTTGTAGATTGAGTGGTCGGGCTTGAGCCATTCATCGAACCAGCGGAAGAATTCCCGTTGCCATTGGATTGCGTTTTGGGGTTTGAGAATCCAATGGTTTTCGTCGGGGAAGATAATCATGCGGGAGGGTATTCCGCGCATTTTTGCTGCGTTGAAAGCGGCCATGCCTTGTGAGGCGAGGATTCGGAAGTCGAATTCGCCGTGCGAAATCATAATGGGGGCGTCCCAGCGATCGACATATTTGTGGGGCGAAGTGGCGTAAGTGCGTTGAGCCGCGGCATTCGACTTGTCCCAGAATGGGCCGCCGAGGTCCCAATCGACAAACCATAGTTCTTCAGTTTCGGTGTATTGGGCTTCGAGGTTGAAGATTCCGGCGTGGGCGAAGAACGCGGCAATTCGTTTGTCGTGGTTTCCGGCGAGCCAATAGACGGAGAAACCGCCGTAGGAAGCGCCCGTGCAGCCGATTCGAGCGGGGTCGATATACGGCTCTTTCTTCATGAAATCCACGGCCGAGAGGTAGTCGCGCATATTTTGACCGCCGTAGTCCTTGGAGATTTGGGCGTTCCATTCAGAGCCGAATCCGGGTAATCCTCGGCGGTTGGGCGCAATGATGATGTAGCCGTGCGAAGCCATGAGCGCAAGATTCCATCGATAGCTGAAGAATTGGCTGACCGATGATTGAGGTCCGCCTTGACAATAGAGAATCGACGGATATTTTTTGTTGGGGTCGAATTTGGGAGGATAAACCACCCAAGTAGTCATCTGCTTGCCGTCGGTGGTGGGCACCATCACTTTTTCCACTTTAGGCATTTCGAGGGCGGCGAGAAGTTCGTCGTTCACGGTAGTAATCTTCGACTCTTTTCCGTTATTGATGAGATATAGTTCGTTAGGAGCAATCATGGAGTGGTGCATCGTGACGAGGCGGGTGGAATCCACGGGAGCGAGAGCGGCGTAGTCGCAAACGCCTGTAGCCACAGTGTCGATACGGCAGGAGTCGATTTCCACTTTGAAGATTGGTTGGACACCCTGATATGGCGCGATGAAATAGATGGAGCGGCCGTCGGGGTTCCAGGCAATTTGGTCAGCGTGATAGTCCCAATTAGCAGTCAGGTCGCGTCGATCGCCGCTTGAGCGGTCGAGGAGGAATATTCGGTTTTTGTCTGACTCATAGCCGTCGTGTTCCATCGAGAGCCAAGCCACATATTTGCCGTCGGGCGAGAAGGCGGGGTTCGTGTCGTAGCCCATCATTCCGTCGGTGAGATTCTTGACCTCTTTTGTTTCGATATTGTATTCGAAAAGGTCGGAGTTGGTCGAACGGGAATACTCCAGGCCGGTCTTTTCTCGACAGACGTAAATGAAGGATTTGCTGTCGGGAGCCCAGGAGAACGACTCTACGCCGCCCCACGGACGCATCGGACTTTCAAAGGGCTTTCCTTCGAGGATATCGACAATATTGTCGAGTTTGTTTCCGTCGAAGTCGGCAAGGAAGGGGTGGGGGATAGCCGTCACCCATTCGTCCCAATGCTTGTACATTACATCGTCGAGTAGACGCCCGTCGGCTTTGTCGAGATCGGGATGGAAATCTTGGGCATTTTTGCCGTATTTGACGGTGGAGATAAGGATGACGTGTTTGCCGTCGGGCGAGACGACAAAACCTTCAATGCCGTTTTCCATGTCGGAAACGGCTTTTCGTCCGCCGCCGTCGGCGTTCATTACCCACATTTGGGGTTTTCCTTCGCCTTCCGAAGCGACGAAAGCGATACGTTCGCCATTGTCAATCCACACGCCGTTCGATTCCGAGCGGGCAGAGGTGGTTAGGCGTTTGAGGTCGGTTCCGTCGAGGTTAATTACGTAGAGCTCGCGGTTCGACTTGTTCTCTTCGACGCTTTCGTAAGAAATGCCGAAAAGAACCTTCTTGCCGTCGGGCGACACTTGGGGATCTGTCACGCGTCCGAGAGCCTCGAGAGCGTCGATGTTGAAGATGCTGTCGGTGGGAGGCGTGAAATCAGGTTTTTCGATGATTTTCTCGTCGTCGGAAGAACCGCACGAAGCGAGTGTCAGCAGTGCTAACGACATCATTGCAGTGATAGTTTTGTTCATTTCGTTATAATTATTATTGTCAGTTATTTTCTGTGTAGAACGACGACGGAGTCGTTGAGTTTGATGACTTGCGCCCAAAATGCTTTCAGGTCGTTGTATTGGTCGGTGTCGAAGAAAATGTCGGGGAGGTTGATTCGGTAGCTTACGAGGATTGAGTTTTCGCTCTCTTTGCTTACTCGCAATTGGCAAAAGTTTGCAGGTGCGCAAGCGAGCACCACCTTTGTTGGCTTAGGCATTTCTTCGATTTCGTATCCGTCGGGGATGGTCACTCTGACGGTGAGGGAGTTGGACTTGGGGTAGGACATTTCAATCGGATAGAACCGTTCGTCTTTGGTGAACGGGTTGTGCTTCTCGTCGGGTATGACAAGAGGATTGAAATAAATTTTGTCGCCGTCGGAGAGACATTCTTTTTCGAAGTCGAACGCAATTTTCGCTGTCGGGGCAAATTCGTGTGGATCGTTGAATGTGTGGGCAGTCATTTTAATTTCACTTGAGTTTTCTTGCCCGGAGATTATGTCGTTGACATCGGAAGCGCTGGCGAGTGACAGATTCCATAAGCAAGAGTGGAATCCGTGTAATTGCGACTTGATGTTTCCGAGGATAATGCCGTCGGCTCCGACGGAGGCTTCCATATAGCTCGTCTCGCCCGATTTGGTGATACGTGTCAAGTCGATAGTCTCGTTATGGTCGAGTTCATGGGCGCAGTCGGTTGAAAGCTCAGGATTAAAAGCATCGATATAACCGTACTGTGAGGTGCCGTCGATGAAATGTTTCGAGCCGTCGGTTTCAGAAAATTCAACCACAAAAGAATCGAAAGTGTCGGGCGAAGGATTGATGATAACACGTCCACGTGAGCGTGAGCGCACCATCACTGGCGTCGGTTCAACGCCGGCGTCGCGCATCATGCTCATGACGATGAAATTGATACAGGCGTTGTTGCCTTCGCCCTTTTTTATGTCGTTGGTGACGTTTTCGGTGTCACGCCCGATTTGTCTGTTCCACTTGACTTTCGAGCTGACAAATTGGAAGATTTTTGCCACTTTCTCACAGTTTGTGGCGCATTTGTCGAGCTGGAGCGAAGCCATGTCGGCTTTGAAAGGATTTGACAATTTCCAGTTTTCGCCGAGTTTTGACTTTTTCAGATTGTCGAAGATGTCGTCCCAGCCTACGGAGAAGGTGATGACCTTGCCAAATGGCGGGCTGAATTTCTCGAGCGTGAAGCTTACGTGGGTTTTGTAGTCGCCGATGTTCCACACGTTGCCTTCATTCTTCATGGCGGGCACGTCGTGTGCTTCGTAGGAGAGTTTTTTCGTGGGGAGAAATTGCGGAGAGCTGTTCGGTCCGACAGAAGTGCCGGCAATGGCGATTTGTCCCAAACCGGTAGTTACATCCACTTTGTGACGTCCGATGAGATTGGGTTTGAAATCGAACATCTCCGGAATGTCGAGGTCGAGCCGCGAGTATGCCACAGGGATTGACATTTGGAAATGATAGAGATCGAGATACTCGACGAAATCAGTCGTAAGAGTGTATTTGTATTCGAAAACAGTGCCTTCCTTGATATTAGGCACGGAGAACTTCATTTCGCAGATTCCTTCAGAGGGCTTGCTGTAGAAGATGTCTTTTGATTCGAGTTTTGTTTTAACCACTTTCCCGTTTTCAAGGTTGTAGGAAGTGGCTGAAATGCCCGAAAGGAAAGTTCTCCTTTCGTTTATTTCGTCGGGATAGGGCTGTGCTACGTTGCCGCGGCTTTTTCCGGCTTCTTTGAACACCTTTATTCTCACTTCGTTTTCAACCACCCGCCTCATGCCATCGGATGTGAATGTGTAGTAAACTTTCGACATTTCTGAGAGACACATCGCTTCGGCGGTGGAGTCGAGCGGGCACACTTTCATTTCGAGCTCTTCGGTTGACGGCTTCCCAAATTTTCCGGAAGGGAGTGAAGCAAAAGCCACAAAAGTCAAGGCGACAGATACGATTGTTAATGCTATGCGTTTCATTTTTTTAGAACTATTTGTGCGTCGGTTACAGAACGTATTTTAGTGAAAAATTCCTTGAATAAATCAGCTTTGTCGGCGGGGAAGTCGTTGTCGCGGATTCTGACGGATGCGTTGAGAGTGACTACGTTGCCGTTTTGGGCGGCGGCGAGGCTTATAGTCCCTACTTCCGATTGGAAATCGAAGGCTTTTGGCATTGATTCGACGGTGAACTCCTCAGGAATTGTGATAGTCAAATTGGTGTCGAAATTGCGGTTGCTGACATGGATGGGGTTTTTACGGTCGGAGAAGTCGTAGCGGAACGCACCGTTATGCACGGGATCGGCCATAATGAAAAGACGGTTGGCTGTTTTCTTGCCGGCTGATGAAATCTCGATTGAAGCCTTTGCCGTTACGGATGGCTGACGCGAGAGGTCGGCATCGACTGATTTTACTGTGACTTTCGGTTCCTTGTATAGTAGTATGTGCTTGAAGAAATCGCGTTGTTTGTCGGGCGCAACTTTCGTCAGGTGGTAAAAATCTTCAAAGTCGTTGTTAACTCCTTTGTAGGCTATATCGACTACCGCCGAGAAGTCGGGCTTGACGGTCATATTGATGTCGGCCACTTTCCTCGACATATCGGCGGGCAATTTCGGAAGGTGGACAAATTTGCTCGATGATTCGCCGGCGAGAATTGCGTCGTGACCAGCTATCGACTCATGCACATAACCGACAGGGCAGAATGAAGTGCATTCTAACCAAAGCGAATCGGCAGCTTGGGGGACGCAAAGAATTGCATGGTTGAGTTGGTGGGCATTGGCAAAGTTGTCGTAGAGCCGGTCGTAGGAGGTGCTGATGACAGCATAGTCGGCAGGGATTCCCACTTCGTTGAGCATGGCTTTCATGAAATTCGACAATCCTTTGCAGTCGCCGTAGCCGAGGTCAAACACACGTTTGGCCTCTTCGGGTTGGAATCCTCCGATGCCGAGTTGGATGCTGACGTAGCGGGTGTTGTCGGTCATGTATTTGTAGAGAGCCTTGATCTTGTCGAGCGGTGAGGCGCAAGTGTCGGCAATCTCATGCACGCGAGCTTTCTGCGCGGGAGTGAGATTGTCACGGTTTTTGGTGAGGCTGCCGCTCCACAGACCGAGGTCTTCCCACGACTTCATCGACCCCGTTGTCCCGCCGAATGAGAAATTGGTGGGGGCGAAAATAACGCCTTTCGCCACTTGTCGCCACTTAGGCATGTAAGGCTCCGACTTGATTGCCGGAAGATTGTTGAGCGAGGCTGTGAGCGAGTTGCCCGACGCGGTGACGGTGGCTTCATCGACATTCATGCATTTATAGCGACAGCCGACTTCTGAAGGGAATGTGATTGAGTAATCGGCTTTCACGACCGACTGGGCTGTGGCCGATTGAGGAAAAAACGATGGATAGGAGATGAATCCGTTGCTCTCGGTTTCGTAGTCGTAGGCTACGGAATATGGGTAGGTCGGCTGACTAAATTCGTAGAAATAATAGTAGCTGTCGTCGGCAAGGTTGATGGAGGAGTATTCGGTGCGTTTGAGGTCGGACTTGCTTATTTTGCGGATGTCTTTTCCGGAAGCGTCGTAAACAATGCCTTGGAATTTGGTGAGCTTGACCGATGAACTGCAGTCGATGGCGAGGTCGGCGGCATCTTTGCCGTTACTGTTCATGACGGTAATAAGAAGCCTATGCCTCACTGTGGCTTTCGTGGGGCTTGCGACTGTGACTTTCGTCTCGTCGCGCTCCACCACTGAGTTGGCGCCTTCTTTCAATTCGGCAGGAATGTCGGTGGAATACGCCCAAAGTGATGCGGCTGTGGCGATGAAAGCCAATGCTATTAATGTGCGTTTCATGGTCATTTCTTTTTAATCACTATCATGCTTTCATTGTATTCCACCACCTTTGCCCAAAACGCTTTAATCTCGCCGTAGGCCGATGCGGGAAACACCACATTGTCGAGGGTAAACTTGTAGCTTGTGACCACTTTTCCGCTTTCGGACGATATGCGGTGGGTGCAGACGTTTTTCGGGAAAGACTGCATCGACACTTTCGAAGGCTGAGGCATTTCAACCACCTCCATAGTTTCGGGCAGCGACATGCTGACGGTGAAGCTGTGTTGCTTGGCAAAGTCCATTTCTATGGGAAGGTCGCGCTTTTCCTGTTTGAACGGATTCTCTTCAATTGCGGGAATGATAAGCGAATTGACGTAGAACATATCTCCGCTCGGTTCGATTTGCTTTTCGAACGACATGGTGTAGCGAACGTCGTTGCCGAAATTGCGCAGGCCTTTAACGTCGAGCGCCTTGATTTTAATCTGGTTGGCAAGCTCGATGTCCTTTATGAACTCAGTGCTGTCGGATTTTGAAGCGAAAAGCGTCTTGAAACGTCGCGACTCTTGTCCCGACAAGTTTGCTGTGATTGTGCCGGAGATTAGCCCATCGTTGTTGATGGCACATTCGATGTTTGAGCGGTCGGAGTTTTTTGTGAGCCGAGAAAGGTCCTTTGGAAGAGTCGAACCCACGACGTGGGCAAAGTCGGTGTGAAGCGGAAGGGGCATGACATCGATATAACCGTTTGCCGCCGAAGCGTCGATGTAGTGGAATGAGCCGTCGGTGTCGGAGAAACCGACGATAAAAGTATCGACAACTTCGAGCGACGGATTGTAGAGAATGCGCCCGTTGCCGCGTGTAGAGAGCAACACAGGCTTGCAGTCGATTCCGGCATCGCGCATGATGCTCATCAATATGTAGTTGATTGTCACATTGTTGCCTTCTCCGTTGGAGATGCTTTTTTTGATGTCGTTGGCAAAAAGTGAATATTCGCGGTTCCATTTGATTTTCTTGCTGACAAAAACCATGATGCGTGCCACCTTCTCGGCATTGGTTTTGCATTCGTCGAGTTGGAGTTGCGCCATCTCGTCCTTGAATGGGTTCTTCATCTTCAGATGGCCGCTTTGGTCGGATTTGTTGAAGAGTAGGTCGTCAACATCGCGCCAAGTTTGCGCGAGATTCTGAATGCGGCCGAAGAAGTTCACTTGAGTCAGTGTGAAATCGACATGGGAGCGGAAATCGTCAACACACCAAAGGTAGGGCACGTCCTTCATTGACGGAGCTTTATTGCCCTCAAATTCTATTTTAAATGAGCGGATGTTTTCGGCCTGGCCAATACCGTAGGGAATCGACATGACGCCCACGTCGCGCTTCACATTGAGGGGGTGTGGCCCGCGGATGTCGTATTTGAAGTCGAAAAATTCGGGAATGTTCAGTTCGAAATGACTGTAAAGAACGGGAATTGACGACTGAGCGTACCATGGGCGCAGTTCGCTCATGATTTCGGAGGTAATGGTATATTTATATTCGATAACAGTCCCCACTTTGACGTTTGGCACGGAGAATTTGACGCGCTTTGTGCGGTCGGAAACCCGTTCGCGGAAGATGTCTTTGTTTTCAAGTTTGGTTTTGACGGTTTTGCCGTTTTCCAAATTGTAGGAGGCCGCTGATATACCATCGACTTTTTCGTTACGGTTGCGGATGTCGCCGGTGTCGTGATAAGTGAAGTCGACGTCGCCCCATTCGACACCCTCCTCCTTCAGCACTTTAATGCGGTATTTGTATTCGTAAATCACTTGGAAACCGATGTCCTGCTTGTAGGAATAGTAGCAGTCGGCACATTTTGAGAGGAACATTGCCGGCGCGTCGGGGTCGAACTGGCAAGCTGAGAGAGTCATCTCTTCGGGCGTCGGTTTGCCGAATTTCGTATTCGGCTTGTCGTCGGCAAAAACAGCGACGGCAATAAAAGAAGCAATCGCAGTTAGAAGAAAACGTTTCATGGCTATAAAGGAATTAAGAATATTGAATTGTTTGAATAGATGAGATTAGAAGATTTCTATTAATTGCCTTTCAAGAAATTCAGAGTATTTGGGTTGACATTCGTTTGAAAGAGTTCATTATCGTTGCTGTTTGTGTTGACAATTTTTGAACGTGGAATTTAGAGAAGGCCCCTTAATCGAATTGCTTTCTGCGGAATACGAAGTTGCGTCCGAGGTAGTTTTCGCGCACTTTCGGGTTTTCCGCGAGCTGTTCAGGTGTTCCTTGGAAGAGGATTCTCCCTTCGAAAAGGAGATAGGCGCGATCGGTGATTGAGAGCGTCTCAGGTGCGTTGTGGTCGGTGATAAGGATGCCGATGTTTTTCTCCTTGAGTTTATAGACGATGTATTGGATGTCCTCGACGGCAATGGGGTCAACGCCGGCGAAGGGTTCGTCGAGCATGATGAATTTGGGATTGATGGCGAGACAGCGGGCAATTTCGGTGCGTCGGCGTTCGCCGCCCGAGAGCTGGTCGCCGAGGTTTTTCCTCACTTTTTGGAGCCGGAACTCGGCGATGAGGCTTTCAAGTTTGTCGCGCTGTTCGGCAGGGGTCATGGTTGTCATCTCGAGGACGGCCCGGATGTTGTTTTCCACCGACAACTTTCGGAACACCGACGGCTCTTGCGCGAGGTAGCCGATTCCGTTCTGCGCTCGGCGATAGACGGGATATTTCGTGATGTCGAGGTCGTTGAGGAAGATGCGGCCCTCGTTGGGAGTGATAAGACCGACGGTCATGTAGAATGTCGTGGTCTTGCCTGCTCCGTTTGGACCTAAAAGCCCCACGATTTCGCCTTGGGTCACGTCGATTGACACATGGTTCACCACTGTGCGTTGACCATATTTCTTTACGAGACCGTCGGTGCGCAGCACAAGCTTTTTCTCAACTTCGGGCGACAAATCGCCCTCGGGGGAGTCCTGGAAGGCAGATTCGGGCATCTCGGCAGTCGGCGTGGAAATTAATTCGTCGTTCGTGATCTCGGTTGCGGATTCAGTTGGCTCGTCGGGCATAAGTGTGATTTATTTGAAGAATCTTTTCTACTAATATACTAAAAGTGGATTTATGAATCTATATAAAGTTTTGTGAGTTATTGTCTTAATGGTTAAGATGTTGATACTTAGTGAATAATCGTGCTGCGGAGTCTGCTTCGAATAAGCAGGTTCGCCGTTATTCTTTAAGCTTTAAACTCTGTCCTTTAAACTATATACTCTACTCTTTATTTTCGGCGGCTTTTTTGAGTCGCGATTCGATATAGTCGGTCAGGAGCGTCACGGCCACCACGTTGTTTCCACCTTGTGGAACAATGATGTCGGCATAAGCTTTCGAAGGCTCGATGTAGCGGTTGTGCATGGGCTTCACAACGTCCTGATAGCGGTTGATGACCATCATGGGGGTGCGTCCGCGTTCGACGCAGTCGCGCGCAATCACACGGATGAGGCGGTCGTCGGGGTCGGCATCGACAAACACCTTCACGTCCATCATTTCGCGGAGCACTGGGTCGTTCAAAACGAGGATGCCCTCGATGATTACCACGTCGCGGGGACACATTTCTACGGTTTCTTCCTGGCGGGTGCAGGTGAGATAGGAGTAGGTGGGGATTTGGATGGTTTCGCCTCTGCGCAGTGCGCGAAGATGGTCAACGAGAAGATCCCACTCGATGGCGTCGGGCTCGTCAAAGTTGATTTTACTGCGTTCTTCCGGCGGGATATGGCTTGAGTCCTTGTAGTAAGAGTCTTGGGGGATTACAGCCACTTCGCCCAGAGGGAGGCTTTTGATGATTTTGTTGACAACAGTAGTCTTGCCAGAGCCGGTGCCACCGGCGATTCCAATTATTAACATATTCGTAGTTTTATTAAATCTTTACAAAGTAAAGAAAAAAAACAAAAATAAAGGCATAAAAGCGGATAAAAAATGACAAAAACGAGATTATTCCGAAAAAAAAGATGAAATTTCGGCAATTATCACTAATTTTGTGATTCGAAACGCTCAATCGCAAATCATTGAAGCATGGGTATAAAATCATCATTAGTATCGTTCGGGCAGTACTGTGTGTTTATTACGCGGGTATTTTCCTTGCCCGAGAAATGGCGCATTTTTTTCAGAAAACTTGTCCAGGAAATATCAAAATTGGGAATGGATTCGATTCCGTTGGTGGCGATTATCTCGGTGTTTATCGGGGCTGTAATCACGATTCAGATGCAGCTAAACGTCATCTCGCCTCTCGTGCCGTCGTATTCAGTGGGCTTGGCAACGCGTGAAATCGTGCTCCTTGAGTTTTCATCGTCGATTTTGTGCCTGATTTTGGCGGGCAAAGTGGGGTCGAACATCGCTTCGGAAATCGGCACTATGCGTGTCACCGAGCAAATCGACGCGCTTGAAATCATGGGCGTCAACTCCGCAAGTTTCCTCGTACTCCCCAAGATAATCGCTTTCCTTATTTTCATGCCCGTTCTCGTTATCTTCTCGATGTCGATTTCGATGGTTGGCGGTTATCTGATAGCCGTGTTCACCGACATGATACCTGTTTCCCGCTATGTCTATGGACTTCAGGCTCTTTTTAAAGAGTGGTATGTCTGGTACGGACTTATCAAGTCGCTCTTCTTCTCGTTTATCGTCAGCTCGATAGCGTCGTATTTCGGTTACTATGTGAAAGGCGGTGCCCTCGACGTGGGCAAAGCCAGCACGAATGCGGTGGTCACATCGAGCATTATGATTCTTCTCTTCGACGTTGTCCTTACAAAACTTTTGCTCCAATGATAGAGGTAAAGAACATAACTAAGTCGTTCGACGGCAAAACAATCCTTCACGATGTCAGCGCATCGTTCCGCGAAGGCATCACCAACTTGATCATAGGCCAGTCGGGCTCGGGAAAGACGGTGTTGATGAAATCGTTAGTGGGGCTTGTGCGTCCCGAGATGGGCGAAATCCTCTACGACGGCCGCGATATTATTCAGATGACGACGGCTCAGATGAAGGAGATCCGCAAAGAAATCGGTATGCTCTTTCAGGGTTCGGCTCTTTTCGACTCCGAAACGGTGCTCGGCAACGTGATGTTTCCCCTTCAGATGTTCACTAAAATGTCGTTCGCGGAGATGCGCGACCGCGCGCAGTTCTGCATAGAGCGCGTAAACCTCCACGGAGCCGACAACAAATATCCGTCCGAACTGTCGGGCGGTATGCAAAAGCGTGTGGCCATCGCCCGCGCCATCGCCCTCAACCCGAAATATCTTTTCTGCGACGAACCCAACTCCGGCCTCGACCCGAAAACGTCAATCCTTATCGACGAACTGCTTTCCGACATCACGAAGGAATACAACATCACGACCATTATCAACACCCACGACATGAACTCCGTGTTGGGAATAGGAGAGAACATTATCTTCATCAACAAAGGCTATCGCGAGTGGGTGGGCACGAAAGAGCAAATCTACACCAGCGACAACGAGGCTCTCAACGACTTTGTCTTCGCCACCCGCCTCTTCAAGCAGGTGAAGAACTACATGACAGGCAAGTGATGCGCTATGCGTGATTAGCCCAATGCATAATTCATAATTCAAAATTCATAATTGGCTCCGCGTGAATTAAGGGAGACAACACGAACAACTTGCCAACAACTTGAACAACACCATATTATGTTGTTAGGGTTGTTATTTGTTGTAATTAATGTTTGATATAATTGAGGAAATGTCGGGCCTCTCGCATAAACCTGTGTCGCCGAATAAACAAAAACAATAAAAACACTTGGAAGTGCTGCTGGCTCTGTGAGCCCATTCTGCGCCATTCGTTCAAGTTCTGTTTATGCTGGGGCATAACAGCCCTTG
>CADBML010000170.1 GCA_902795825.1 uncultured Bacteroidales bacterium | reverse complement strand
GGCTTTGCAACAGCCTTTTTCTCCGTCGGCTTTGGCTTTGCAACAACCTTTTTCGCCGTCGGCTTTGGCTTTGCAGCAACCTTTTTCACCGTCGGCTTTAGCTTTGCAGCAGCCTTTTTCGCCGTCGGCTTTGGCTTTGCAACAACCTTTTTCGCCGTCGGCTTTAGCTTTGGAGCAGCCTTTTTCGCCGTCGGCTTTGGCTTTGCAACAACCTTTTTCGCCGTCGGCTTGTTGGCAGTTGGCGATTATTGCCTTATAGCCTATTTTTGAGAAACTTTCGGTTATTTTTTCGGGCGTTGTCTTTTCGGCATCATACTCGATTTTGACCGTTTTGTCCTCAAGGTTTGTCACAATCTTTTTCACACCTTTTTCAAAGCGCAGGTTGCCTTTGATTTTGGCTTCGCAGTTTTCACAGTGCATCTGCGGATTCGTGGTGACAACTAATGTTTGGATGTCTTTCGCCGTTGCGAAAGTGGCGGCAAGCGCCAGTGCGGAAATAATAAAAATTTTTTTCATCTTGATATAGTTTTGTTGATTATAATCTTCCAATATTAATTCGGCAGCCAACATAGGCAACGGCACCGTGAACCGGTCCCCAGACCATTGTGGGATCGAATTGTTGGCTCCATGGGTTGTCGGCGTTGATGATGGCTCGCTTTTGGCGGAAACCTGTTAGATTCTCGCCGCCGACATAGACGGAAAAGTGGCGGAACCAGCGGGTGACCTGCGCCGACAGTTGGGCGAAAGCCTTATATCGCGGTTGCCACGAAAGAGTGCCGTCGGGGCGATTGTAGGGCGCGGGCATCCTTCCTCCACCGTTTAATTGGAGCGTGGCATCAAACTGCCAGAGCTCGAGTGGGGTTTTGTAGCTTGCAGAGAGCAAACCTTTATACCGTGATGTCAAGGGCTTTTCGAGCAGGAGGCCTCCGAAAGTGGATTTCACGTCATTCAAGCGATACGCGGCAGTCAGCTCAAAACCGTCGAAGATGGGGTAGGACGCGTCGATTTGGAAAGTGTTGGAATAGGATTTGCCGTTGAGGTTGGTAATGTGGATCACCGCGGGGTCGGAGTCGTAGTCAACAACAGCTTGATTTCCGAATCGGGTGTGATAATACTCCACATTAATTTTAAGCAAGCGGTTGCGTATTTGGAAAATAAGCGACGATGAAGCGCCGTAATTCCACGCCCGCTCCATTTTTAGGTCATCGATAACCAATCGTCGGCCGCTTGCGAGCAGGTTGTTGTTTTCGGCGAGAGCATGAACAGAGCGATACCCTTTTCCTGCAGAAAGCCTAAAGCTTAACGCCTTGATGGGGGTGTATTTAATGTGAAGCCGTGGTGTGACGAAGGAGCCGAAAACATTGCTGCGGTCGGTGCGGAGTCCGGCCATGGCCACGAGCCGGTCGGCAAGAGTGAGAGTGTATTGCGCATATAAGCCGATAGTTGTTTCGCATTGGTTGCCGGCGATGAAATCACCGTTTCGGAGTTGTTGTTTCAGATAGTCGTGAAATAGCGAAACGCCGGCAGAAAGGTTGTGCCGTTCGTTGAAATTACTCTCGTACATCAATTGGCCGTAAACATTCCGTTCATCCACACTATACGACTTGAGCCCATAGACGGCGTCGAGATTCTGAGATGCGAAATTTGACATCAAAGCAATGTTGGAGCCACGTTCGGGATCGATGATGAAAGCGTGTTTCATATAAGCCTCGAAACGCCGAGTGTTGATGCCAATAGTGAAGAGGTCGTGTTGGTCGGGAGGCGTATGGTGGTTTTGGCCGCCATCGCGTTTTTCATCTACGTAAGCCAGTCCGCCATGGAATAGATATTTCTCGCCGCGCCATTTCCATCGGTTTTGCAAGTTGAGTTGCCTGATGTTCGGTTGGTCGATAAAGCCGTCGTGGTTCATATCGTGGTGGCTGAAATCGTACTGATAGTGAGCCAGCAGCACAGTGCTCAGCCGTTGGCCGATGTGCCGGTTGGCATCGGCGTTGACTTCCATTCGTCCGAGCGTGTTTCCGAAAAGATTGAAAGTCACGCCCTGGTCGGTGTCGGGTTTGAGGTATTCGATGTCGATTTGACCGGTGATGCTTTCATAGCCGTTTTTGACAGAAGATGAGCCTTTCGACACTTGGATGCTGTTCATCCACGGTCCGGGCACATAGTCGAGAGCGAAAGGGCTGGCCGAGCCTCGGAAGTTGGGCAGGTTCTCGGTGAGCATTTGCACATAAATGCCGCTTAGGCCCAAAAGCTTTATTTGTTTTGCACCTGTGGCGGCGTCGCTGTAGTTGACATCGACGGAGGGATTTGTTGTGAAACTTTCGCCAAGATTGCAGCATGCCGCCTTGAAAAGTTCCTCACGATTGATGACAGTGCCGTTGATTGCCCCCGACATACGACGTGTGCCTTGACGACGCACCGCGACGGTCACTTCGTCGAGTTTTTGCCCCTCGATTGAATCATTGACAGCGTTCCCGCTTTGCCCGTAAGCGGATATGCAGGATAAAACAGCGAGAATAAATGTGAAGCGAAGCATTCGAGGGGGAGTCAAATACGTAATTGGGAAACATTAAGCAATGGTTTCGGCAAAGACGCCGCCAAAGTCGCGGCATTGCGCGAGCACGTCGTTGTCAGGAACCCACAGGGCTTTCATGCCGTCGTTGACGATTTCCATGCCTGCGGCAGAGAGCGCTGCCGATATTTGCTTCACGCCTTCGCCGCTCCATCCGTACGAACCGAAAGCCGCCGCCTTTTTGCCTTTGAACTTCAGACCTTTCATCATCTCAAGAAGTCCGGCTATGGCATAGGAAATTCCATTGTTGATAGTGGGGGAACCGACGAGAATGGCTTTCGAACGGCTAACCTCGACAAGGATGTCGTTTTTGTCGGCTTCAGAGGCGCATACCACGACCACTTTCGTGTCGGGCAATTTCGCGCGAATACCGTCGGCGATCGCCGTGGCCATCTTTTCGGTTGATTTCCACATCGTGTCGTAGATGATAGTGACCTGATCGGCTTGTCCGCCAGCCGACCAAAGCTGATATTTCTCAATAATGGCATTGGGCTTGTCGCGCCAAATCACACCATGGCTTGGGCAAATCATTTTGATGGGAAGGTTCATGTCGATAATCTGCTTCACTTTTTTTGCCACCATGGCGTTGAAAGGGTTCAGAATGTTGACATAATATTTTTCGGCTTCTGCAAAAAGAATGTCGTTGTCGATTTGGTCGTCGAAGAGCGAGCCGGAAGCCAAATGCTGCCCGAAACCGTCGTTGGAGAAAAGAATATCCTCGCCCGAAAGGTGGCAGAACATAGTGTCGGGCCAATGGAGCATTGGGGCTTCGATAAAAGTCAAAGTCGTGTCGCCGAGGGTCAATGTGTCTCCAGTTTTGACATTTACGAAATTCCAGTCTTGGTGGTATTGTCCGCGAAGGATGGCTTCGCCTTTTTTGGTGCAGTAGATGGGAATGCCAGGGCGGTGACGGAGAAGCTCGGGCAAAGCCCCGCTATGGTCAACCTCGTTGTGGTTCATTACAATATAGTCGATTTTGTCGAGGTCGATTTCTTCTTTCAACCGATCCACAAATTCGTGGTCGTATGGGAGCCAAACGGTGTCGAGAAGTGCGACTTTCTTGTCGCGGATAAGATAGGAATTATAGCTCGACCCGTGGTGGGTTGAGAGTTCATCGCCATGGAAATGACGCAAATCCCAGTCGGTTTTTCCGACCCAAGTGACTTTTTCTGAAATTTTCTTTGCCATAAAAACATTAAATTAGTAAATTTGACAGCAAAAATAATAAAAAAGGGCGGCATGGGCAAGAAATCTCGGTCGCCAACGTCACGGAATGTCAAATAAACGTCGTCGGAAAATGCTGAAGGTTGTCATTATTCTTGCATTGTTGCTTGTCGCGGCATTGCTGTCGGTTGTGATTTTTGTGAACCAAAAGTCGTTTGGCCGCAATCCGCGAGGTGCGCGCCTCGAGCGGATGATGAAGTCGCCGCATTATCGCGACGGAGAGTGGCGGAATGAGGTGCCAACGGTTCAGATGACATCCGACAAGGGCTTTGTGGCGACTATGTGGGATTTCCTTTTTAAAGAACATCCGGGGACAAAGCCCGACCACCCTGTTGAAGTAACAAAAACCAACCTGCGCTCATTGCCTGATTCGACCGACTGTATTGTGTGGTTCGGTCATTCATCGTATTTACTCCGGCTCTCCGGACGAAGCGTTCTTGTTGACCCTGTTTTTTATCAGGCTTCGCCCGTAGGCTTCTTCAATAAGCCTTTTGATGGCACAAACGTATTTACAACAGACGACATCCCCGATGTGGATTATCTAATAATAACCCACGACCATTGGGACCATCTCGACTACCAAGCGGTAACTGAACTTTTGCCCAGGGTGGGCAAGGCGGTGTTGCCTCTCGGAGTCGGCGAGCATCTGGAATATTGGGGCTATCCTGCCGACAAAATTGTCGAATTGGATTGGAATGAGCGGTGGGACGATGGTGGATTCACGTTCCATTGTCTGCCGGCGCGACACTTCTCCGGCCGCGGACTCAAGCGCAATGCCACAGCATGGGCATCGTTCATGGTCGAGTCGCCTTCGTTGACGGTCTATTGCGGTGGCGACGGCGGCTATGGCCCACATTTCGCTAAAATCGGCGCATCATTCCCGACAGTCGACTATGCTATTATTGAAAATGGGCAATATAATACGCAGTGGGCCAACATACACACCATGCCCGAGCATCTTTCTGATGTCATGACGGATTTAAAAGCTAAACATTATATAACTGTTCACCATTTAAAATATGCGCTTGCCTTTCATTCATGGGACGAACCGCTGCGAAATGAGGCCGCGGCCGCCGAGAAGTCGGGAATGCCTCTGACCGTCCTCACCATAGGCAAGCCTGAATGTCTTGAAAAATGAAAAAATTGTCGATTTTCACAATCACGTCGGCTCTTCACGATGCTGAAAAAATTGCCGTCGAGACACGCCGATTCCTTGGCGGAATTTCCATTCCATTCGATTTCATGGCTGACGACTACGCAAGTTTCCCGTCGGCCGAGTTCCCGATAATATATGTGAGAACCGGCGGCACGGAAAACGAGTTTTTGAAATTGTTTGACGGCGGCATTTTCGACAACGGCAGGGTTGTCTATCTGCTTGCGTCGAATGTTGACAATTCGCTGGCGGCTTCGATGGAAATTCTCTCATTTTTGAGAATGAACGGACGTGAGGGCGAAATCATTCATGGCTCGCCGGAGCGCATCAATTCACGCTTGGCGCAGTTGTTGTCGCCATCAAACGTAAGACTTGGCGTGATCGGACAGCCTTCGGATTGGCTTATATCGTCGGGTGCCGACTACACCAAACTCGCCGGTCGGGGAGTCGAACTTGTTGATATCCCCATTGACGAACTGATTGAAAACTATCAGAACTCGTTGCGCGATGAACCTGACGTGCCGCGGGCTTTCGTCGTAGCCGAAAAAAACAAGCAATGCGAGGAATATGTGGAGGGTGCGATAAGAATCTACAACTCGCTGAAAATCATAGTTGAAAAATACGGGTTGAGCGGTTTCACATTGCGGTGTTTCGACTTGCTCACGTCGATAAGAAACACTGGATGCCTCGCATTGGCGATGTTTAATTCCGAGGGGAAAGTGGCTGCATGTGAGGGCGATATTCCCGCGATGTTGACAATGATGACGGCATATAAAGTGACTGGCGTTTTCGGCTTTCAGGCTAATCCGTCAAGAATAGATGTGGATAGGGGAGAGGTCGTGTTTGCCCACTGCACCGTCCCGCTAAATCTCGTTGAGAGGTTCTCACTCGACACTCATTTCGAGTCGGGAATCGGCGTGGGAATCCGCGGCGCATTGCCCCTCGGCGAAGTGACAATCTTTAAGGTCGCGGCCGATATGGAAAGAGTGTTCACGGCGGAAGGACGGATTGAGGAAAACTTGAGAGAAAGCAATTTGTGCAGGACACAAATCCGTGTTAAACTCGACAATCCTGCGGTGGCCATTGATTATTTCCTGACAAATCCGATAGGCAACCACCACATTATTCTGCCAGGTCATGTCGCCGACAAATTGAAGTCATATTTTCAATCGTAGGTGTTTTCTGTCAGGTCGTCGAATGTTTTGTCGAACAACTGGCGAAGCAAAGACGGATTGCCGATAATTCGTCTCAGTTCTTTAAGGTCGTCGCGATTGTCGCTTTCGCTAAAATACAGATGTAAATAACCCGAAGCTGAATATTTTTCTCTGAGATGCCCCGCCATTCGGCGGAATTGCTCCTCGCGTGATTTTTCGGGATAATGTGAAAGCCCATATTGTATGGTGCGGCGGATGACAGTTGACGGCGTCAGGTCGCGGTCGGCATCGGCCACTATTTTACCGTATATGTTGCGCGGTTCATGGCATGCCGATGCCCGATGGTCCTCCACAGCTTCTTTCATCTGTCGAATGTCGTCGTCGGAAAACCAGCATCGGAGAGCCATATCGTTAGATAAAATCTCACCGCTTAGAATGTGATGGGACTCTCGTGGACCGCTCATTCCCAAGTCGTGATAAGCCGCCACAACGTAGGCTTTGTCGATATCGACATTCATGCGCGCGGCTAAATCCACCGACTTACGGATTACATGGCCGACGTGGTCAAAAGAATGAGCCAAATCGAAAGCGCCATATTGAGGGATGATATTCTCCTCAATATAACGCTTTATGTCAGGATTCACTTTGCTGAGCATCGTCGGGTTATTCGGCGATTTCGTCGGTGAGAGCTATGTTGAAAACGTCGATAACGGTCTTTACATAATGGAATGTAAGCCCCGTCAGATATTTTGCGGCGATGTCGTCGATGTCCTTGCGGTTTTCTTCGGAAATGATAATCTCATTGATGCCAGCCCTCTTGGCCGCAAGAATCTTTTCCTTGATGCCGCCTACTGGCAGCACTTTTCCTCGAAGGGTTATTTCGCCAGTCATTGCCAGTTTGGCTTTCACCTTGCGATGGGTGAATGCTGAAATCAGCGATGTGGCCATCGTTATTCCCGCTGAGGGTCCGTCTTTGGGAATTGCGCCTTCAGGCACGTGGATGTGGACGTTGTACTTGTCGAACATATCGACATCAATTCCGAATTTTTCGGCGTTGGCCTTAATGTATTGCAAGGCAATTACAGCCGATTCTTTCATCACATCGCCCAAATTGCCGGTCAGAGTGAGTTTCTCGCCTTTTCCTTTTGAGAGCGACGACTCAATGAATAAGATTTCGCCGCCGACGGCAGTCCAAGCCAACCCTGTGACCACTCCTGCGAAGTCGTTGCCTTCGTAGAGATCTGATGTATAGCGCGGGACTCCCAATAAGTTGCGCAGATTGTCTTTGTCGATTTTGGCGGGAACAGACGTGCCGCTGAGGCGCGCCAGGATGGATTTCCGCATGAGGGTGGCTATCTGCTTCTCCAGTTGCCTGACGCCGCTTTCGGAAGTGTAGGAATCGATGATTGTCTCGATCGCTTTGTCGGTCAGCTTGAATTGGCTTTTTTTGACGTTATTCTCTTTGAGAAGTCGAGGAATAATGTGTTGTTTGGCAATTTCCACCTTTTCCTCCACGAGATAGCCTGATATTTCGATGATTTCCATTCGGTCGATAAGCGGCTGCGAGAGTGTCTGGAGGGTGTTGGCCGTGGCGATGAACAGCACTTTCGACAAGTCGAAATCCACATCTATATAATTGTCATGGAAGTGGCAGTTCTGTTCGGGATCGAGCACTTCAAGCAGTGCGGCCGAGGGGTCTCCTTTGTAATCGTTGCCGATTTTGTCAACTTCGTCAAGTAACAGCACGGGATTGGCTGAACCGGCGCGTTTGATGGCGTCGATTATCCTGCCAGGCATTGCGCCAATGTAGGTGCGCCGGTGGCCGCGGATTTCCGCTTCGTCGTGCAGTCCACCAAGCGACACACGCTGATACTTCCTTCCGAGGGCGCGGGCAATGGATTGCCCTAATGAGGTTTTTCCTACACCAGGGGCGCCAACGAGGCAAATAATAGGAGACTTGCCGTTGGGGTTGTTAATCATTAGTGCCAATTGCTCGAGAATGCGCTCTTTCACTTTCTCGAGTCCGTAGTGGTCGTCGTCGAGGATCTTTTTAGCCTTGAAGAAGTCGGTGTTCAGTTTTGAATAAATGCCCCATGGAAGATCGAGCAAGGTCTCGAGGTAAGTAAGCGACACTGAGTAGTCGGGCGACTGCGGGTTGGTGCGCTCAAGTTTATCTACCTCTTTGTCGAACAGTTGGGCAACGGCCTTGGGGAATTTCTTCTTCAGAGCCCGTTCGCGGAGATCGGTGGCGTCGTCGCTACTGCCGTAAAGCTCGGTGCGTATTGATTCGAGCTGCTGCTGGAGGAAGGCATTGCGCTGCTGGCTGTCCATGGCCGACTGCGTTCGTTCGCTAATTTTTTCTATAATAGACACACGGTCCTCCATTTCGGCAAGGTCAGTAAGGAGATGCATTCCCCGTTCTTTGACCGACCGGATGTAGAGCAACGCCTGTTTGTGGTTGATGTCGATAGGGCTTGACGAGGCCATCATGTTAATCAGCATGTCGTTCGGACAGTCGTCGACGGCTATGTTCAGGTTGTTGCCTTCGTTGCCCGACATTGATATGAGTTTTTTCGACTTTTCGCGAATAAGGTCGATAAGCACTTTGTATTCAATGTCGTTCTTTTCCGGCGGGACCTCGAACAAAAGTCGGGCTTTGACCATAATGCGCCCCGACAGATAGTCGTCGGCTTTGCCAATGCCGGTTTTCATGAAAGGCATACGCCCCTTAACGATGGCAGTGGTGGAGCCATCGGGCAATTCTATGACCTTAATCACATCGGCAATCACTCCGATTTCGTGAAGCATATTGGCCGAAGGGGTTTCGATATTCGGGCTTAATTGGCATAATAGACCGATGGGAATCTTGTTTTCGAACGCGGCGCGCACGAGTGTCAACGACGACTCGCGGATGACCGACACGGGCATAATAATGCCGGGGAACAGCACCATATTGCGCAAAGGCAAAATGGGGAGGTTCACGAGGTCGGGCATGCCGTAGTCTTCGTCATCATTTCCGATGATATCGGCTGTTATGTCCAAAGAATCGGCTTGGCTTTCTATTGGGTCGGAATCAGCTTTTCGTTTAGTCATTATTATTTATATCGAGTTATAATCTTAATTAGGCATAGAGATTGGAGCAAAATTTGTGCCAATGTGAATGGCGAGCCGTTTTGGTTGTGCACATTGATGAGGAACATTGGCATAGCGGCTCCGCATCCTCATTTCCTCGTCGGCAGCAAAATCATGCTTAGTGGTGGCCGTATTAGTCGGGATTTGCCCGAAAAATTATATAAAAGTGAATAAAGATTGCCCAGAATAGTGTCTATGTCAAAAAAAAATTGTAACTTGCATCGCTAAACGAATTATTAATCATATTAACTAAATAACATGAAGGTTTACGAAACAACCGAAATCAAAAACATCTCTTTACTTGGCAGTAAAGGCTCTGGAAAAACCACACTCGCCGAAGCTATGCTTCTCGAGTGTGGAGTAATAAATCGTCGTGGCTCTGTCACATCAGGCAACACAGTGTGTGACTATTTTCCGGTTGAAAAAGAGTATGGCTATTCCGTATTTTCAACCATTTTTTATGCCGAAACGGCTGGGAAGAAGCTCAACTTCTTCGATTGCCCGGGTGCTGACGACTTTGTGGGCAACGCAGTTACGGCTCTTAATGTGACCGACGCCGGCTTAATCCTCGTCAACACTCAATATGGCGTTGAGGTCGGCACGCAAAACATCTTCCGCACCGCTTCCGGCCTGAAAAAACCATTGGCATTCTGCCTGAATAAAATCGACGCCGAAACCGCAGATTATGACAACGTCGTTGAGCAGCTTAAGGATATTTTCGGCCCGAAAGTGACAGTGGCACAATTCCCCACAGCGTGCGGACCAGGCCTTAACGCCATTATCGACGTCATCAAGATGAAGATGTACACCTTCGGACCAAATGGCGGCGCAGGCAAAGAAGAGGATATCCCTGCTGAATTTATGTCAAAAGCCGAAGAACTCCATGCCACCCTCGTGGAGAACGCTGCCGAAAACGACGAAGCGCTCATGGAAAAATTCTTTGAAGAGGGCGACCTCTCCACTGATGAAATCCTCGACGGTATGCGCAAGGGCATGATTGACAGCTCGATTTATCCTGTGTTCTGCTGCAGCGCGGAAAAGGATATGGGTGTACACGAACTTATGGACCGCCTTGCCAGCATCGTGCCTTACGCAAGCGAAATGCCCGCCGTTAAGAACAACGCCGGCGAAGAAGTCAAACTCGACGAGAATGGCCCCGTCAGCATTTTCTTCTTCAAAACCACCATCGAGCCGCATATCGGCGAAGTCAGCTACTTTAAGGTCATGTCGGGTACGCTCGAAACAGGCGCCGACTTGAACAATGCCAACCGTGGCAGCAAAGAGCGCATGGCTCAGATCTTCTGTGTCTGCGGCCAAATCCGCACCCAAGTTGACAAGCTTCGCGCAGGCGACATCGGTGCCGCCGTCAAGCTGAAAGACGTTCGTCGTGGCAACACGCTTAACGAGAAAGGCTGCGAACACGTGTTTGACTTCATCAAATATCCCGCACCGAAATATCAGCGCGCCGTTCGTCCAATCAACGAGAGCGATGCAGAGAAACTTTCGGAAATTCTTAACCGTATGCACGAGGAAGATCCCACGTGGCTCGTTGAGCAATCGAAAGAGCTCAAGCAGACCATTCTCTCCGGTCAGGGTGAATTCCACCTTCGCACTCTCAAATGGCGCGTTGAAAACAACGACAAGATGCAAATCGTCTTCGATGAGCCGAAGATTCCTTACCGTGAGACCATCACTAAGGCTGCACGTGCCGACTATCGTCACAAAAAACAATCCGGTGGTGCCGGTCAGTTTGGTGAAGTTCACCTCATCGTTGAACCTTACACCGAAGGTATGCCCGCTCCCGACACATACCGTTTCGGAAGTCAGGAGTTCAAGATGAGTGTGCGCGACACCCAGGAAATTCCTCTGGAGTGGGGCGGCAAACTCGTTGTTTGCAACTGTATTGTCGGTGGTGCCATCGATGCCCGCTTTATCCCCGCTATCGTGAAAGGCCTTATGGACCGCATGGAACAAGGTCCGCTTACCGGCTCGTATGCTCGCGACGTGCGTGTTTGCATCTACGATGGTAAAATGCACCCGGTCGATTCTAACGAAATCTCCTTCCGCCTTGCCGGACGTAACGCTTTCTCAGAAGCATTCCGCAACGCTAACCCGAAGGTTCTTGAACCGGTTTATGACGTGGAAGTTCTCGTTCCCTCCGATGTGATGGGCGACGTGATGAGCGATCTCCAGGGTCGTCGTGGCGTGGTCATGGGTATGTCGAGCGAAAACGGCTTCGAAAAAATCAGCGCACGTGTTCCTTTGAAGGAAATGTCGTCATATTCAACCGCACTCAGCTCAATCACTGGCGGTCGGTCATCTTTCTCAATGAAGTTCTCCGCTTACGAGCTTGTCCCTGGCGACGTTCAAGAGAAGCTTCTCAAGGCTTACGCCGAACAGCAGGAAGACTAACCCTCACAACTTGCATATCACGAATATTACGGATTCGTGTAAGTTTCATCAAGGCAATTGGCAGAAATGCCAGTTGCCTTGTGGTTTGAAATTAGAGTTGTTTTTGTTCGTTGGTAATGAAATTCGCAAAGGGCATAGTCGGCCGACCGTCGTCAGGCCGCACGTCGCGCATGAAGTCAAGCACAGTGTATATCTTGCAAATGAAACGCGCCTAATCAGTAGCGTCGTGTTGTCCGCGGCGGTGATGGCCACTGTCACATCGGTGGCCGTGGTCACTTCTAGAACGTCCAGTTCGCTCACGAAGTGAAACGATTGCAACTCTGCGAAATTTATCATGACGCAAAATTACGCCACGCCGCTCACCTCTAAAAAGACAACGCCCCGCATCTCATGATGCAGGGCGACTCTCCTAATGCGTAAAGCGTAGTTCTATGACAAGGTTGGCAACGGATTCTCTCAGAAGCCGTCGTAGATT
>CADBML010000169.1 GCA_902795825.1 uncultured Bacteroidales bacterium | reverse complement strand
TTTGCGAGTGGCAAGCACTTTTGCACCGAGGGCATAGGCTCGTATGCCGAAATTGTAGAGCGGATTCATTATTTACGCGACGTCGGGAAAGCCTTGCGAGTTATTCGGGGATGGGAATGGCGGTGATTGCGCGTTCGATGCGAGCGATGGTCTCTTCGCGGCCGAGGATTTCGGTGATGTCGAACATGTGAGGCCCTTTGCACTCGCCCACGACGGCGAGGCGGAAGGCGTTCATGACGTTGCCGAGGTGATAGCCCTTGTCGGCAATCCATCCCAGGACGACAGGTTCGGCAGCCGCCGAAGAGAAGTCGGGCATCGCACGGAGCACTTCGACTAGTTCGCCCATGATGCGGGGCATTTCGGCGCTCCAGCGTTTGCGAACCGATTTTTCCTCATATTCCGTGGGGGCAACGAAGAAGAACTTAGCGACATCCCACAGTTCTTTCACGAAGTTGACTCTCGACTTGACAAGCCCCACGATGCGGGCTACGGGAAGCGACGTGGATTCCACGCCGTTGGCCTTCATGACAGGCACGAAAAGATTGGCAAGCGCCTCGTCTGAAAGCATTTGGAGATATTGGTGGTTGAACCATTTGCCCTTTTCGAAGTCGAATTTCGCTCCGGCTTTCGAGCAGTGCTCAAACGAGAATTTCGATATGAGTTCGTCCATCGACATGATTTCGGTGTCGTCGCCCGGATTCCAGCCGAGCAGGGCGAGGAAATTGACCACGGCTTCGGGAAGGTAGCCCGATTCGCGGTAGCCCGACGATATTTCGCCCGATTTGGGGTCGTGCCATTCGAGGGGAAACACAGGGAAGCCGAGTTTGTCGCCGTCGCGTTTCGAGAGTTTACCGTTGCCAATGGGCTTGAGCAGCAGGGGCAAGTGGACAAACTGCGGCATCGTGTCGGTCCATCCGAAAGCTTCGTAAAGAAGCACATGAAGCGGAGCCGACGGAAGCCACTCTTCGCCGCGGATGACGTGGCTGACTTCCATAAGATGGTCATCGACGATGTTCGCAAGGTGGTAGGTGGGCAGGTCGTCGGCGCTCTTGTAGAGCACCTTGTCGTCAAGAATCGACGAATTGATGGTGACTCGGCCGCGGATAAGGTCGTTCACCTCCACATCGCGCCCGGGCTCAATGAGGAAACGGACCACATATTTTTCGCCAGCGGCCACGAGGCGGTCAACCTCTTCTTTGGTCATAGTCAGCGAATTGCGCATCGACATACGGGTCGAAGCGTCGTATTGGAAATTCTTTATCTCACTCCGCTTAGTATCAAGTTCTTCTGTGGTGTCGAAAGCGAGATAGGCTTTGCCGCGGTCGAGGAGCATTTTGACATATTCGCGGTAGATGTCGCGTCGTTCCGACTGCTTGTAAGGGCCGTATTCGCCACCCTCGCGCACACCTTCGTCGATTTTGATGCCGAGCCAGGCGAGGGCCTCGTTGATGTATTCTTCGGCTCCTTCCACAAAACGCTGAGAGTCGGTGTCCTCGATTCGGAGAATCATTTTGCCGCCGTTCTTGCGGGCGAACAGATAGTTGAACAACGCCGTGCGCACGCCGCCGATATGCAGCGGGCCTGTGGGCGACGGGGCGAATCTTACTCTCACTTGACGATTCATCGTTTCTGTTTTTGTTAAGTTCTTTTCAGTTTGCGACCGCAAAGGTAGTGATTTATGGCCGATTTGGCAAAGATTCAGCAAGAATTTGCCTTTTTTTCTTGCCATTGCGCTCGGTTTTGCCTAAATTTGTCAAAAATTATATCCATAACCGTAAATCAACCTGTAACAATGAGAAAAATCCTTCTCGCAACAATCGCGTCCGTCGTGGCTTTAACGCTGTCGGCACGCACACAATGGACATTGCAAGGCAACACCTACACCGTAGATACGCTTCGCCACGTCGTTGTCGGCCCGGGCACAACCCACACTGCCCTGAAAGTGGAAGGAGCCTACAAACTGCGCGTGTTCTACACCACCACCGACCTTTCCGATCCCAATGTCGATATCCGTGCCGTAAAAGCGGCAAACTCCTATACGGGCGTGGCTTCAACCTCTTATATGGCCACTTCCAGTTCGAAGGAAGGCGCACTCTATTTCGCCGGCGTGAACGCCGACTTCTTCGGATATAGCCGCCCCATCGGCTCGAATGTGGTCAACTCGGAAATCATCTACGCCATCAACAACGGCTGGACGCATTTCGCCATGACTTCCGACAAAAGACCGAATGCCAGCCAAATGACATTCGCCGGCACGGTCACCGGTCCGAACGGTTCATGCTCGGTTTCGTCGGTCAATGGCGACCGCGGAGAGAACAATCTAGTTATCTACAACCGCCGCCGCGGCACCACCACCGGCACCAACGTTTACGGCTCAGAAGTGACCGTGACTCCTGTTGACGGCACGCTCCGCTTCGGCCATCCGCTGACCGTCACCGTCACCTCGGCTCCCTCGACTGCCGGCAATTCGTCGCTTTCGGAAGGCAAATACGTCATCTCCGGTCACGGCACGGCAAAGACTTTCGTCGATGGACTCGCCGTAGGCGACCAACTGACAATCAGCCTCTCGCTACTTCATAACGGTTCGGCTCTCGATGCCACTCAAGTGGCCGGTGGACAGCCGATGATTCTCTCCGGCGGGCAGGTGCTCGACACTCAGTCGGCACTTGACCACCTCACGTCGCTCAACCCGCGCACAGCCGTCGGATATGATGCCACAGGCACACGTGTGACGCTTCTCGTGGTCGATGGCCGCTCGACGATTTCGCAAGGATGCGTGTCGCGCGTGCTCGCCGACATCATGCGTGAGGTGGGCTGCTCCGAAGCGATGAATTTCGACGGCGGCGGCTCCACGACAATGTATATCCAACCGCTTGGCGGAGTGGTTAATAAATATACCGACTCCACCGAACGCTCGGTCACTAACGCCGTGTTCGCCGTGGCCACATCGCCCACCGACAACGAAATCGCCAAAATCCGCTTCGTCGATTGGAACATAACACTGCCGAAATACGGCTATTATCAACCCGTTATCTACGGTTACAACCGATACGGCGTGCTCGTCGATACCGATGTGAAAGGCTATTCTCTTTCCGCCCCTGCCGAATTGGGCGAAATCATCAACGACGGCTCTACGTTCTTTGCCAACGGCGCAGGATATGCCGCACTTACAGCCACTTACAACGGACTGACAGCCACTGTGCCTATCACCATCGGCACAGCCGAACCGCAATTCCGCAAATCACGGATACTCTCCGACACTTACCGCAGCTACACCGTGGAAGTTTTCGCCACCGTGCTCGACAACGATATGTCCATCGACAATGCCGCCCTCTCTTGGGCATCCGAAAACGACAACATCGCCACCGTCAATCAGGCTGGCGTGATTGAGGGCGTCGCCGACGGCACCACCACTGTCCACGGCTCTATCGAAGCCTTCAACGGCTCGCTCGAAGTGACTGTCGAACAGCCCAAAAAACATTATACCGACATCGACCGTCCAATCGACACGACGACATGGAAAGTGGCCAAATCGGGCGTGAAGGAGGAGTCGATTATGGCGGTGGATGACCGCGGATTCGCTCTCACCTACACTGTGTCATCGACTCGCAGCCCCTACATCCGCGCCGCAAAGGACATCGCGCTCTACAGCATCCCCGACTCCCTGAGACTCGTCATCAACCCGGGCGATGCGGTCATCAACAAAATCACACTCCAATCGCAGGCCTACGACGAACGCGCCGCCACCGCCGATTTCTCGCCCACTTTGACCCCTAATGCCGACAATGTGGTGCTTATCCCCGTTTCCGACCTTATGGACATCGCCGACCTGTCAAAATTCCCATTGACTTTCAAATACTTGATGTTCTATGTGGGCGACGCTAACGCCACCACCCACACCATCACCGTCAAGTCGATTGAGGCGGTCTATGACCATGTCGAGCGCGACGGTGTGGCACTCGTAGGTGACGACTCGCGCCTGCCCGACGTCGTGAACGTTTACGACACCCAAGGCCGGCTCATTCGCCGAAACGCTCATGGTGTTTCAGCCCTCGACGGTCTGGCCCCGGGCATCTACATAGTAGGAAACCGCAAAATCGCAAAACGTTAATAATCTAAAACTAACAATATAAATCTAAAATTCATGGACATACTGACTAAAACAGCCAACAACGTGCGCATACTGGCAGCCTCGATGGTTGAACGCGCAAAATCAGGCCACCCGGGAGGAGCCATGGGTGGAGCTGACTTTGTTAGCGCCCTCTACGCTAAATATCTCAACTACGACCCTGCCGACCCCCACTGGATTGCCCGCGACCGCTTTTTCCTCGACCCCGGGCACATGTCGCCAATGCTCTATTCGATTCTAGCCTTAACAGGAAAATACTCGCTCAATGAACTTCAACAGTTCAGGCAATGGGACAGCCCCACGCCCGGACACCCCGAACTTGACGTGGAGCGTGGCGTGGAAAACACCTCCGGTCCGCTCGGACAGGGTCACGTGATGGCCGTGGGGTGTGCCATCGCCGAACGGTTCCTCGCTGCTCGCTTCGGCGATGTCATCGCCCACAAAACCTACGCTTTCATCTCCGACGGCGGAATACAGGAGGAAATCTCACAAGGCGCCGGACGTATTGCCGGACACCTCGGCTTGTCGAACCTTATTATGTTCTACGACAGCAACAACGTGCAGCTATCGACCGACTGCGACGCTGTCACCACAGAGGACACCGCGGCGAAATACCGTGCTTGGGGATGGAACGTTTTGGAAGTTGACGGAACCGACCCCGACGCCATCTGCCGCGCCATCGAAGCCGCTCGCACCGAGGAATCGCGCCCGTCGCTTATCATCGGGCACACCGTCATGGGACGCGGATGCGTCACCGCCGACGGCGAACCGTGGGAGGGAAAGTGTTCCACCCATGGACAGCCCATCTCGAAAGCCGGTGCCGACTACGCCGCCACCATCCGCAACCTCGGCGGCGACGCCGAAAATCCATGGGTGATTTTCGACGATGTCAAAGCCCTCTTCGTAGCACGAGAAGCCGAACTTAAAGAACTGGCATCCAAACGCAAAGCCGAATTTGCAAAGTGGGAGGCCGAGAATCCTGAACTTGCCGCCCAACTCGCCGACTTCATAGCCGGACGGTTGCCCGACATCGACTTTTCAGCCATAGCGCAAAAGCCTAACGCCGCCACGCGCAACGCCTCGGCCACAGTGCTTTCCACCCTCGCCGAAAAGGTGAAAAACATGATTGTCGCCTCAGCCGACCTCGCAAACTCCGACAAGACCGACGGTTTCCTGAAGAAAACGCGCGCTTTCGCCCGCGACGACTTCGGCGGGGCTTTCCTCCAAGCCGGAGTGGCCGAACTGACTATGGCCTGCATCATGAACGGCATCGCCCTCCACGGCGGCCTCCGCGGAGCCTGCGGCACTTTCTTCGTATTCTCCGACTATATGAAACCGGCAGTCAGAATGGCTGCTTTGATGGAACTGCCCGTCGTCTATGTTTGGACCCACGATGCTTTCCGTGTGGGTGAGGACGGCCCGACACACGAACCCATCGAACAGGAAGCCCAAATCCGCCTCATGGAGCAAATCAACAACTTCTCGGGCCGCCAGTCGATGCTTGTGCTCCGTCCGGCCGACGCTGTCGAAACTTCCGTGGCGTGGAAAATGGCTCTCGAAAACGACAAAACTCCCACGGCGCTGATCCTCAGCCGACAGGACATTCCCGACCTGCCCGCACTCAGCGGCAACCGCTACGAGGAAGCCCTCCAGTCGGAACGCGGCGGCTACGTGGTGGTTGAGAACGCCGACGCCGACGTCACCCTCGTAGCCAACGGCTCGGAGGTGAGCCTCCTCTGTCAAGTTGCCGAATTGCTCAAGGAAAGCGATATCGAAGCCCGCGTCGTGTCGGTGCCGTCAATTGGCCTTTTCCTCCGTCAGGACAAGGACTATCGGGAGTCGGTGATTCCTTCCAGTGTCAAAGCTTTCGGTCTTACCGCCGGACTGCCATCTACGCTCGAATGTCTCGTCAGACGCAACGGAACGGTGGCGGGCATGAGTCGCTTCGGCGCTTCCGCTCCCTACAAAGTGCTCGATGAGAAGTTCGGCTTCACCACCGAAGCCGTCGCCGCCAAAGTCAACGACTTCCTTAAGAATACGTGAGTTCAGGATAAAGGACGCAGAGGAATATAATAAGGCCCTCCCCTAGCAGGGGAGGTGCCCGATAGGGCGGAGGGGTAGATACCTGATAAGGCTGAGGGGTAGATGAACAAACGTACTACCCCTCAGTCACTTCGTGACAGCTCACCTGCAAGGGGAGCTTTTTCAATTGCACAAAATAACAATGTCAACATCCGTTTTCGTATCTTTGGCGCACTTTTGATTTGGACAAGGGAACAGAGAATATGTATATGTTCCGATGTCACGACATTTTTATTATTTTTGCTTATTAGGCGACGCAGGTTTGTGCAAATGAACCAAAAAACCGCCTTTTCCCCTCCTTTTTTGCCAAAAAACCACCACATTGCGAAAAAAAAGGAAAAAAATTGCCGTTAATTGAAAAAATAATTTTACCTTTGCAGATAATTGTGTGTTTAGTCAAAAGTTACGCAAATTTAATTAACTGTTATATAATAGTGTTTCTATGAAAAAAATTACTCTTTTAGCAGTCCTCTGCGCCACTATGTTCGGTGCAAGCGCTTACGCGCAGGACAACAATGAACCGAAGCTCATTGAACAGCCCCAACAAGGCTATCTGTTCAACCGCTTCAAAGACAACTGGTTTATCACCGCTGAAGGTGGTGTGGGCTTCTGGACAGCTCCCAACGCTATCCACCGCAACCTCATGGACCGCTGGTCGCCCGCTGCCGGCCTCTACGTTGGTAAACGCTTCTCCCCGCTGATCGCCACTCGTATCGGTGCTAACTGGCTTCAGACAAAAGGCTTGACTTCAGCCGACGCTGCCAATATGCCCGGTGTCGAACGCGAAAAGCTTCCCGTTGCCGGTGGCGAATACTATCGCAATAAGTATTCCCATATTGGTCCGGTGTTCGACGTTATGTTCAACCTCACCAACTGGATTTGCGGCTACAAACCCGGTCGCATCTTCAACGCCGACTTCTATCTCGGCGGTGGTGCTTATTGGACATTTATCAAAGACTACAAAGCACCTAACCAGCCGACTCCCGTCATCAACGCATTCGACGATCAGGTGATCCAACTCCTCGAAAAGAACGGATGGAAAGACGCTCAGGACCGTGTGCTCACTTTCCGCGCCGGTTTGATGGCTTCTCTTAACATTACCAAGCAAGTGCGAATCTCTCTCGACCTCCGCGCTTCGGCTATCGACAACCACCCCAACGAGCAAAACGTTAATGCTTGGAACAAAACAGCTTACGACTTCCAGGCTTATCTTGGCGTAAGCTACCTCTTCAAAAAACGCGAATGGAGCCCCGCTGTATGCCCCGAATGCCAAGAGCCCGAGAACTGCGATCCTCTCCGCAACCGCCTCGCCGCTGCTGAAGCTCGCATCGCCGACCTCGAAGCTCAACTCAAGGCTTGCCTCGAACGTCCCGCCGACACTGTTGTCGTCGAGAAGACCGAAAAGGCTCCCCTCGCCACCATCTACTATCCCATCAACGTCTATACCCTCACCCAGAAGGATGTCAACGTGCTCCGCGCCGTTTCGACCGTCATGAAGGACAACGCCGACAAGAAGTATGTCCTCACCGGTTGGGCCGACAACTACACTGGTAACGACGTAATCAACACCCGCCTCCGTAAAAACCGCGTGGCTGGCGTTGAAAAACAACTCCTCAAAGAAGGCGTGCCCTCAACCCAAATCCGCTCGACCATCAACAACAACAACCTTGTTGACCTCGGCGAAAAATATCAGGCACTCGGCCGCGCCGTAACAATTGAAGAGGACGAATAATTCTCCGTTTACACATTATTAATATAATGAGGGGCTGCCGACGG
>CADBML010000168.1 GCA_902795825.1 uncultured Bacteroidales bacterium | reverse complement strand
CCGCCACAATAACGAAATTGCACGGCCACGGGTCGTTCCGCAAACGCATGGAGGAACTTCGGCTGACAACCGGAGCATCCGTGTTTGTGGATGGCATTGACGGCAAACGGATGAGCCTCGTCCACGGCGGTCAACAGCTCACCATTCCCCTTTCGGAAGCGGATTACATCGAAGTGGCGATTGAACCGTCGGACAGCCGCACAATCGAAGTGGTCCTTATCGGCAATCCCAAATGTGGAAAAACCGAGCTTTGCGCAAAATTAAAACAACATTTCGAAGATTCGGGCGATAAAAAGGTCAAAATCAACATCGTCGATTTCAACGGAGTGAACTCCATTATGGGCGCAGGCAAATCCGCGACTGAGATACGCGAATACGTCTGCAACTCCATGCCCGACGTGATTGTCAACGTGGTCGATGCCACCAACCTCGACCGCAACCTTTACCTCACCACCGAGCTAATCGCCATGAACCGCCGCATGATTGTGGCGATGACCAAAAGCGACCGTCTTGAAGCGGAAGGATACCACCTCGACCACAAGCAGCTCGGAAAAATGATCGGTGTGCCTATCGTCACAACATCGTCGGCCACGGGCGAAGGCATCGACCTGCTCGCGCAAACAATCGTCAGCGTCACTTCCGACAGACAAACCGACGTTCGACATATCCACATCCCGTTCAGCCGCGACATCGAAACCGCACTGAATTCCGTCAAAGATATCATAAAAGGTTCGCCCTCGTTGCCGCTTCACTTCGCACCGCGCTATATGGCTGTCCGCATGCTCGAGCACGACAGCTCGATTGAAGGATTGCTATCAACCACGGCCGACTACGACCGCATTGTCGAAGCCCGCGACCGCGCCGTGGAGCGTTTCCGCCAGCAAAACCACCGCGACATTGCCGAGGCCATCGTCAGCGAACGCTACGGATTCGTCGCCGGCGCCTTGAAAGAAACGATGACGCTCGGCGTGGGGTCGAAGTCGCACCATGAGGCGGCGAAAATCCTCGACGCAATCACGACTAACAAACTATTCGGAATCCCGATTTTCATCGGCGTGATGTGCCTGATGTTCTGGGCCACATTCCAAGTGGGCGCATATCCCGCAGGGTGGATAGAAAACGGTGTGAACTGGCTCATCGCCGCCACCGAAAGCTCGCTCCGCGAAGGAATGTTCCGAAGCATGCTCTGCGACGGAATAATCAGCGGAGTTGGCGGTGTGCTCGTATTCCTCCCAAACATACTCATTCTATATTTCTTCATATCATTTATGGAGGACTCCGGCTATATGGCCCGAGCGGCGTTCATCATGGACAACCTTATGCATCGGATCGGGCTTCACGGCAAGTCGTTCATCCCGTTGATAATGGGGTTTGGCTGCAATGTGCCGGCAATCATGTCAACCAAAAACATCGAAAGCCGAATCTCCCGACTGATTACGGTTTTGATTATCCCATTCATGTCGTGTTCGGCAAGGTTGCCCCTCTACGTTTTCCTGACCTCCATGTTTTTCAAAGGCCACGAAGTGGCGGCGATAATGTCGATTTATCTGCTTGGCGTGGTGGTTGCCATTTTCACAGCCAAATTACTCCGCCGCTTCCATTTCCGAAGCGATGAAGCGCCCTACGTGATGGAGCTGCCGCCCTACCGACTGCCAGGAAGCCGCTCCATCTTGCGCCACATGTGGGAAAACACTGCCGAATATCTCAAGAAAATTGGCGGAGTCATCCTCGTGGCATCGATAATCGTGTGGGGGTTGAACTACTTTCCCGTTGGAGCCGACGACTCATATCTCCGTATGTTCGGCAAAGCCATCACCCCCATAATGCAGCCACTCGGCTTCACTTGGCAGGCCACCGTGAGCGCCCTCGCCGGCATCCCGGCCAAAGAAATTGTCGTCTCCACGCTTGCAGTGCTCTCGCAGAGCGGCGAGACGATTTTCACAGCCCCAGCAGAGGCGTCGTCGCTGGCTTTCATGGTGTTCATCTCATTATCGTTTCCTTGCGTGGCGACCCTCACCGCAATCTTCAGGCAGACAAAAAGCTGGCGCTACGGACTGTTTTCGATGATTTACAACATCACAATCGCTTGGGTTGTGGCATTTTTAGTGTTTAACATAGCGAGTTGGGCTGTGTCATGAAATGGGCTTATAAGATATTCCGAGCTTTGATTGTGAGCGCAATAGCCCTCGCAGTGGGCATTCCTGCGTTGCTCTATGTCGCCCTTTGCATTCCCGCTGTGCAGGAGAAAGTAAAAGGCATCGCCGAGACCGAACTGACGAAGCTTTTCGACACGGATGTGAAAATCGCCCGGCTGGGGATTTCTCCTTTCGACGACATCGACCTTCACGGAGTAAGCATAGCCGACAGCACTGGCCGCCCGGCCATCGTCGCCGAGCAGCTCGCGGCAGGCATCGATTTGCGACAGCTCATTTTTGACAGAAAAATCGTAATTGACCACGTGGAGCTCATCGGCATGGACGCGCGCCTTTCGAAAGCCACGCCCCACGACAGGCTCAACATTCAAAACATCATCGACGCACTGACAAAAAAAGAGCCCGAAAAAGAGCCAGCCAAATTCGACCTAAAAATCAGCGACATAATTCTGCGTCGTTGCTCAGCCTCGTTCGATGTCCTTTCCGCCCCTCAATCGGACAAGTTCAACCCGAACCACATCAAACTCACCGACATAAACGCCGATGTCGAGTTGCCTCGGCTCAGCAACGACCAATATATAGTCGAGCTTCAAAGTCTCAGCGCAAAGGAAAAATCGGGCATAGAAATAAAATCGCTGTCGGCCGCGGCCGAAATCACTCCCGAAAAAATAGAAATCAGTCAGCCCGTGGTGGTTCTTCCCCATTCCCGACTCGCCTTGCGCGACATTTCCCTCGCAAAGCCTTTCGACTCTACCACGATTGCAGTAGCCACTTCTTCCATCGCCACCCTTTCGCTCAACGATATCCGACCGTTTATACCAAAAAACGTCAACCTCGACGCTTTCCCCGAAAAACTTGCCGCCGACTTCGACATCACCGTCAACAGCAACAACATCGCCGCCAAACGCATCGACATAACATCCGACGACAAAGCGGTTGTCCTCTCCCTTACTGGCAACGCCACAAATATCCGCAATTCCAACCTCTTGGCGGTCGATATTGACCACATTCACGCCGATGTCGGCTCTTCGGCTCTTCTCGCGGCCCTATCCGCCACCAAGATTTCCGACAAAGCGAAACAGGCTATCGGCAACGCCCGAAGAATCACCATCGATGGTGCCGGCTCCTACGCCAAAAACTCCGCTTCGTTCAACGGCGACATCACCACCGACGCTGGCGGAATCACTGCCGACGTTGACTACACCAGTCAGCGCCTTGCCGGAAAAATCACCACCAATTCACTCAACGTGGGCAGGCTCATATCCAATCCCAACATCGGTCAAATCACAGCCAATCTCGATGTCGATATGAACACCGATTTCCACCACCCGCAAGGCACCGTATCCGCTAATGTGGCATCTCTGCAGACTCTGCGACACACTTACAGCGACATCCGCCTCGATGCCGTCATGAACGGCAACAGCATCAACGTTAATGCCGACATCGACGACCCCGCCCTCATTGCCGAACTTGAAGGTCGCATTGACATTACTCAAAAAGCGCCACACCTCGTCGGCCAAATTATTCTCAAAAAAGCAAATCCCGAACGGCTCGGAATCGCCGACAAATATCCCGACTTCCTCGCTTCCGCCACCCTCGACATCGACGCGGAAGCCACTTCGCTTGACGACCTCGTCGGCGCCGCCACCTTATCCGAAGCCACTTTCGGCAATGGCGACAAAACTTACACGCTCCACAATTTGACGCTCGTGGCCGACAACTCCGATGCCGTGAAGCGAACCACACTCCACTCCGACGTAGTCGACGCCAGCATCGAGGGCGAATTTTCCTACAATTCTATCGTGCCGTTTGTCAAGCGCATCGCCGCCAATGCATTTCCATCGCTTATAGGCCATGCTACGTCGGGCGACAATAAACCAATCGAAGCCGATATTTCTTTGACCGTCAAAGACTCCGACCAACTGAGCGAATGGCTGAAACTCCCCGTCAGAATCATCTATCCAGTCGCCATCGACGGCAAGCTCTCTTCCTCGGAGGGGATAGCCGACATCAAAATAAACGCGCCTTATCTCCAACAGAAGGACAAACTCATAGAGAACACCTCGCTCGGGCTTTCCATGTCGAATAATGCCGCAAGCGAGTTTTACGCCACCACGACATTCCCCACGAAAAAAGGTCCCGCCATCGTCAACGTCACATCCAGCGGCGCCGCCGACCGTCTCGACACCGACATCGCATGGCAAATCCAGCGTCAACGAACGTTCAAGGGCAATATCAACTTATCAACATCATTCAGCCGCACCAATGATAAAGTACTCACCACTCATGTTGACATAAACCCAAGCGAATTAATTTTCAACGACACCATTTGGAATGTGAAGCCCTCCACGGTGGATGTCTCTGGCAAAAGGGTGGAAGTGAGAGGTTTCGACGTGGGCCGCGCCGACCAGTTCATCACAATAGACGGCGTGGTTTCCGACAACGATTCCGACCTGCTTACCCTCGAACTGCTCAACATCGACCTCGACTATATTTTCGAAACCCTCGAAATCGAAAATGCAATGTTCGGCGGAGTGGCATCAGGAAAATTCTTCGCCACCAACATTCTGACGGCGGAGCCTCGACTCTCAACCCCAAGCCTGAAGGTGAAGGGACTCAAGTACAACTTCTCACAACTCGGCGACGCCGACATCCGTAGCGAGTGGAATAACGAAACACGTGGAATCATCATCAAAGCCGCTATCGATCAGCCAAACAAACGCCAGTCGTTTATCGACGGAACCATATATCCCCTCAACGACTCCCTCGACTTCCGGTTCAAGACCGACCGCGTAAATGTGGGATTCCTGAAGCCCTTCATGGCCGCGTTTACTAAAGAAGTGTCGGGCGAAGCCTCCGGCGACGCCCACCTTTGGGGAACGTTCAAGGATATCGACCTGACAGGCGACATCTACGCCGAAAACTTCAAACTCAAGATAGACTACACCAACACCTATTACCACACTACCGACTCGGTCCACATCCGTCCCGGAAGAATCGAATTCAATAATATGACACTTTTCGACGAGTACGGTAACAAAGGCCGTTTTAACGGATGGCTGACCCACCGCTACTTCCACGAGCCCTGCTTCGACTTCACCATATCTGACACGCGCAATATGCTCGTATATGACATTACGCCTGAATTAAGCCCTGACTGGTATGGTCGAATATTCGGAAACGGGGTGGTGCATGTGGTTGGCGAACCCGGAAAAATCGACATCGATGTCAATATGTCAACAGCGGCCAACTCAGTATTCACATTCGTGCTCTCCGACATGGAGAACGCCTACGACTACGACTTCATATCTTTCCGCGACGTCACGCCAAGGTCCGACACCGTCGAAGTGGCCGATACCACACCTCGCCTTGTCAAGCAGCTTAAAGAGAGAATCGCCGCGCAACAGCAACAAGAAGGCCGGCCGACCGTCTATGGCATCAACCTCCAAATCGAGGCTACACCCGAAGCCCAGATGGTTATAGTAATGGATCCTGTCGGCGGTGATAAAATCCGTGGGTACGGAAACGGAAATCTCCGCATCGTATATGACTCCGCCGACGATGCTTTCGAAATGTTCGGCTCCTACACTTTACAACGCGGAAGCTATAATTTCACGCTTCAGGACATCATCATTAAGGACTTCACTATCCGCGACGGAAGCTCCATCACATTCCAAGGCGACCCGCTCGCCGCAACCCTCGACATCCAGGCTGCATATGCCGTAAACGCCAACCTCTCCGACCTCGACGAATCGTTCCTGCAAGACAAAGAGCTCAACCGAACAAATATTCCCGTTCACGCCATACTGAAAGTCACCGGCGATATGCGGCAACCCGACGTGGCTTTCGACCTCGATTTCCCAACCTTGACCAACTCGCAGGATATCTACCGAAAGGTGATGAGCATCATTTCGACTGAGGACATGATGAGCCGGCAGATAGTATATCTTCTCGCTTTAAACCGATTCTACACCCCCGACTACATGGCTTCCACAACCAAAGGCAACGAACTCATGTCGGTGGCTTCTTCGACAATATCCTCTCAAATACGCAGCATGCTCGGGCAGATTTCCGATAAATGGGTTATCGCTCCCCAATTCCGAAGCAACAAGGGCGATTTCTCCGATGTCGAGGTCGATCTCGCCCTATCGTCGCACCTCCTCAATAACCGGCTCCTCTTCAACGGCAACTTCGGCTACCGCGACAAGGCTCTAAACAACAACCAGTTTATCGGCGACTTCGACATCGAATACCTCCTCACGAAGTCGGGCACATTCCGGCTGAAAGCCTACAACCGATATAACGACCAAAACTACTACGCCCGCACCGCATTGACAACCCAGGGCGTTGGCGTGGCGATCAAGAAGGATTTCAACTCCTTCCTGTCGTTCCTGCGCAAGTTCCGAAAAAAAGACAACAATGAGAAGCAACCCGGCAACGGCTCCGCCGCTCCCGCCGACAGCATATCCGCCGACAACCCACTCAGCAAGTCTGCGGCAATCGATGAACATTCCGATTCTTCAAGTCAAACATCAGATAATCAACAATAATGGCACAGAAACCGTCAATTCCAAAAGGCACCCGCGACTTCTCCCCAGAAGAAATGTCGCGACGCAACTACATTTTCGACACTATTCGTGAAGTGTTCTCCCTTTATGGATTCCGCCAAATCGAGACACCGGCAATGGAAAACCTTTCCACGCTCATGGGCAAATACGGCGAAGAGGGCGACAAACTCCTGTTCAAAATCCTTAATTCGGGCGATTTCCTTCGCTCTGCCGACCGATCGCTTGTCGATGCCGGTGATTATGTCCACCTGACGCCACAATTGTCGGAAAAAGGATTGCGTTACGACTTGACTGTGCCTTTCGCACGCTATGTGGTGCAACACCGCAACGACATCCGCTTCCCCTTCAAACGCTATCAGATTCAACCCGTTTGGCGCGCCGACCGACCGCAGAAAGGACGTTACCGCGAATTTTACCAGTGCGATGCCGACATTATCGGCTCGCGGTCGCTTCTCAACGAAATCGAACTGCTCACCATGATTGACGAAGTCTTCATGCGCCTTGGGGTAAACGTCACAATAAAACTCAATAACCGCAAAGTGCTTGCCGGAATCGCTGAAATCATCGGCGAGCCCGACCGGCTCATCGACATAACCGTCGCCATCGACAAAATCGACAAAATCGGGATTGACAAGGTGAACGAAGAACTCGCCGAACGAGGGTTGTCGGCCGACGCCATTGCCGCATTAGGCCCGATTCTCAACATCTCCGGCACTATCGGCCAACGCCTTGAACAGTTGCGCCGGCTCCTCGCCGGCTCCACTACCGGTTCGCTTGGCGTCGTCGAACTCCAAACGGTGATTGATGGCTTGGAAAACCGTGCGATGAAAGCCGTCGTCGACCTTGACGTGTCGCTTGCTCGCGGATTAAACTACTACACCGGCACCATTATCGAAGTGAAGGCCAACGATGTGGAAATCGGCAGCATAACTGGCGGTGGACGTTACGACAACCTCACGGGCGTGTTCGGAATGCCCGACGTGTCGGGTGTCGGCATCTCGTTCGGGGCCGACCGCATTTACGACGTGCTCAACGCCCTCAATCTCTACCCCGCCGAAATAACATCGACCACTCGCGTGCTCTTCATTAATTTCGGCGAACGCGAGGCCGCTTTCGCCATGAAATGCCTCGACGAATTGCGCCGCGCAGGAATCGCCGCTGAAATATTCCCCGAAGCGGCAAAAATGAAAAAACAAATGGAATACGCCAATGGGCTTAACGTGCCTTTTGTCGCGATTATCGGCGAAGACGAACTCGCACGCGGAGGAATGACTTTGAAAAATATGGCCACCGGCGAACAGCGGTTCCTGACACCGTCGGAGGCTGTGAAAGCGCTCCGGCGCTGACTATCATAGCATCTTGTAAGGCACTGAATTAGCCCCAAGCGAGTCGGCATAACGCTTTGCCAATCGGCGATTGACATCGCGCGATATCACCAGAGTGTCGGGCTTATATTTGCCGACGACATCCATGACGTTTCCACGGAAACGACGGCAAACGACTGCGCAATCCACTTTTCGGGCTGCGCTGTCGGCTATTACCGAGTCGTTGACAAGAACGTAGGAACGCCCCAAAGCCATAAAGAAGTCGCCACGCTTGACCAAACTGCCAAGGCTAAAGCTGTCGGCGGCTATCGACAATGAGTCGCACCCGCGACGGCCGAAATAGTCGGCATAGCGTTTCCGGCAGCGGTCGCGGACTGCTGCTCGATCTTCGGGCAACGCGGTCGTGATAAGGCACGCCCGCGTTTGTAGGCGATAAATGACGTTGGTCACCTGCCGTTCATTCGACATTATCAGTTCTTCACTTGGAAAGACAGGCTTTAATTGCCACGACGTTATGGCAACAAAAGCGATTAGAGCAATCATTGCATAGGCATAAACAGCCCTTCGACGATACAACAGCAACGCGAATGCCGCCACTACCATGAAATACGGAATCAACTCCCAATCCTGCAAATAGATATTATCAACCGACGCGAACGGCAATTGCTCAAGCCATCCGGCAAAGTCGATAATAAGCGAGTATAGACCGTCAACGCACCAAGCCAACCACCCGACATCCAAGCCAAAAGCCGACAATGCCACCACGGCGATACCCGAGGCCATCAGAACGGGCAATATGGGCGTCACCACCACATTCGCCGCCAAAAACAATATCGGGAACACATGGAAATATTCCACTGCGATAATGCCCGTACCGATCATCGCCGCCACCGACACACAAACGACTCCCACACAGTCGCGCAACTTGCGCCGACGGGTCGATATGGGATTCAGGCGGTTCGCGAAAACCAAAATCGAGGCCACCGACGCGAACGACATCTGGAAACCAGCCGAATATATCGACATGGGAGAAAAAAGGAGAATCAGTATAGCGGCGAACAGCAACGAATTCATCGAAGAGTGGCTACGCTGGATTAGACGTCCCACAATAAGGCAAGTGGCCATCACGACAGCCCTGACCACTGATGCAGACAGTCCGGTGACAAACGCATAAAGCCACAAGGCGACGATAATCGCGACATAATAAAACCATCTGCTACGCATAAACCGTAGCGGGAACAATACGACCGACAAAATCGCCGCAATGATTCCCACATGCAAGCCGCTCAAGGCAAGCACATGAGCAAGCCCTGTCGATGAGAATGTTTTTCTCACCGAATCATCGAGGAGGGAATCATCGCCAAGAAGCACCGCTGTGAAAAACTCGATTGTCGGAGCCGACAGTTGTGAGGCGAATATGGCCGACCTGACTCCATGTCTCAACCGCTCAGCATAGGTGAATATATTGGGGCGTTTCTCAACGACAACCATATCGCCCGCATTAAGGATTGACGTGAGGCTGATGCCTTGTCGGCGCAGATAACCCTCATCGTCGCGGGCATCGGGCACACTGTCGTTTTTAGGCAGAGAGAATACTGCCCTCATCGCCACACGGTCGCCGATTTCCAATCCCGCATCGGAGCTCATCTGCGTGACCTTGCAAAGCGGACGACCGGGAACCGTGAGCAGTTCCACGTCGTAATGAGAATAACCATTGCGCAGACTCACCGTTTTGACATCGGCGAGCGCAAGGCGCGACGTGTCCACATAATCGTCGGGCACAATCGAAGGAGCCGACAACTTGGCGACGGCGATTCCAATCACAACCGACGCGGCCATTACCACTCCGCCGCCTCCACGCAATGCCATTCCAACGGCAAACGCCACCGCCACAGCCACGCAACACGCGACTACGCCACTTTCAGCCACCAAGATGCCAACGGCGAGTGCCGCGGCAATTGGCAACAGCGGGACAAAAGAAAAGGGCGCTTTCACTGTCGGAGGGTCAAATCGTTCACTTATTCCATATCCTCCACGACTCCAAGGCCTGGAGTTCGAGCATTTCCAGTCCGTTTTTTATCGCGGCTCCTTGAGCCGACGATAGCCGAAGAAACATTGTCGTCGCCGGATTGTAGATAAGGTCGTAACAAAGGTGCCGAGTGGTCATGTATTCGTAAGGGAGATCGGGGCAAACCTCGACTTTCGGGCTCATACCGAGGGGCGTTGTGTTGACGATGAGCGTGTATTCTGCCATTATCTCAGCCGACAAGTCGGAATAAACGAGACGATCAGGCGCAGCCATGCGCGAAACCTTGACATAATCAATGCCCAACTTCCCAAGCACGAAAGCCACGGCTTTCGATGCTCCTCCCGTGCCGAGAATAAGAGCTCGTTTGTGCCACGGCTTCAACAACGGCTTCAGCGATTGCTCAAAGCCCACCACGTCGGAGTTATATCCCCGCAAGGTCGGTTTCCGGTCGCCGTCGCGCGACACTTTCACCACGTTCACCGCGCCCACTTCGGCGGCCACGGCATCGATCTCATTCAGCAATGGCATCACCTGCTGCTTATACGGAATAGTCACATTGAACCCTCGCAGGGCAGGCGTCGATGACAATATCGTGGTCAATTCACTAACGTCGGCGATTTCAAAATTACGGTATTCGGCATTGATTCTTTCCCTACGGAACTTTTCCGCGAAAAATGCTTCGGAAAAAGAATGTCCCAGTGGGAAACCCACCAGGCCATAAAGGGGAATGTTCGTTGCCGAATTGTTGTCGTCTGGCTTCATATATTACGGGATTAACGAAAGAATGGCGAACATGAGTTTGTGGCGCAACCGAATGTGGCTAAGCCGCATAATCCGACTGTTGACTTCAGGGAACGTAGTCTTCCATGCCCGACGGTCGCGCATGCCATGAGCCATATAACGCGCCTTCGCGCTGAATTTCACTCGGTCGAGGAACGGACGGAATTTCTCCGCCAGCCCATTTTCAGTAAAATACGCGTCAATCCGCTCGGCCACACCGACACGGTCGCGGAGGATAACCGAATGGTCGGCGACAGAGAGCGACGTCGGGCTGTCGGGCCTCACATAATTATATGCCAGTCCGTCTATCCTCGCCACACTGGGCTGCCGTGAGAGGATTCTTGCCATAACCGACAAATCCTCCCAACAGTTCAAAGCCTCGTAAGGCAACGCATCAAGAATCAATTCACGCCTTACGGCATGGTTGCAAAGCGAGAAATTGACAGTCGAAAGCGCCATATCGTTCAAATCGCCGTTGCCCGAAGGCATTTCCACTTTGACCTTGCCTTTCTCGTGAGTCCTCATCGCGAACTCCACAATGTCGGGATGCCGCTCTACTATTAAACCGACTATGGCATCGAGCAAATTACCGTCGATATAATCGTCGGCATCACAGCGAAGAAGATAATCGCCGTGTGCGGCCCGATAGCCTGTGGTCAAGGCTGCGGCAGTGCCGCGGTTCGCTTCATGTCGGACCACCATAGCTTCTGGGAACACGCCCAGCAGCACGTCGGCCGAACCGTCGGCCGAGCCGTCATCGACGAAAAGCACCTCCACCGCCCCGCTTTTATGTGGCAACAGCGACTTGGCGCATGCGGTTATGGTGGAAGCCGCGTTAAAAAAAGGCACCACCACGGTCAGCAATATTTCCTTACCATTGTTTAACACGACGCAAAGTTAAACAAAAAAAGCGATTATTTTGCCCGCCCTCATAAGAAAATCTCAACCGCCGCAGAGGACAATCACACAAACAGGCCAAATTTATGCGAAACCAATCCTTCGCCCATCGCGAGTTTCAAACCGCTCAGAATCGCAATGCGATTTGATGGCATCATAGGAATCCGTCTTATCTGCATGAAGGACTTTGTCAATCACATAATGTCGGGCGATATTGCTAATTTGACCTCCAGTGAAATCATAATCCTCAGCCAACCGCGCAATTATATCTTCTGACAAGTCGGGAAGATTTATTTTCCAAATTTGAACACGTTGCTCCAACTCGGGTTTAGGAAATTTGATTTTGTAAAGGAACCTACGCTCGAACGCCCTGTCAAAATTTTGGATAAGGTTAGAGGTGGCTATCATTATTCCCTCAAACTGCTCCATTTCCTGAAGGATTATGTTCTGGATTGTATTTTCCATTTTTTCGACAGCGTATTCTGCCGATTCCGTGCGCTTTCCAATTATCGAATCGGCTTCGTTGAAAAGCATTATGGGCTCTAATTTGCTCTCACGGCAAAGTTCTCTATATGTGTTGAACAGACCTTTGACATTTTTCTCGCTTTCGCCCACCCATTTGCTTTTCAACGAGGCGAAATCGACTTGAAACACATCACGTCCGGTGGCACGGGCTAGTTGCATTGCCAATTCCGTTTTCCCTGTGCCGGGTGCTCCATAGAACAGGCAGGTAATGCCGACTGGCATTCCCGACTCGCTCAGACGCGACCGAACACCGCATAAACTTTCTTCAGAAAGCAAGTTCCTTAAATCGTCAAACTTTGATGACACAGAATCGTCGAACACGAGCTTACGCTCCTTGATTTCGCTATGACGAATCATTCCATCGCTTTTGTTCACCCTTTTTATTGTCAAAGGTACGTCAAGCTCGCCCAATAACACTTTCTTAGTCTCAATAGACAAATGATACGCCTCCCTATCGATAAATCCGTAATCATTGTTGTTTTCTATAAAGTGTAATTGTTGAAGTCTTTGGCGGTTTTCCTGAAGATCAGACTTTATTCCCGCCCATTCCTCGTCGTCGGAATCAAACAGAAATCGTATGTCGTGAAGCCCGACGCAATCATCGCCTTTGTTAACGAACAACACGCAGAAGAGCAAAAGCAACAAGGCGTTGTTAGTAGCCAAGTCGTATCCCTTGATTGTGCGACAAAACACCAAATGATGATTTGCCTCTATCAACGACATAATTTTACGATATAGCGCCTCTTTTGTCAACAACCCATCTTCGCGCAAATCAAATAACCGCCCCATCTCGACAAAAAGCGTTTTAACCGAAAGCCCGGAAAGAATCTTCGGCTTGTAGCACTCGTCGTTTTTGAAGGCATCGACAACATCCATATTTACAAAATAATATCGTTCGTGACCATTATCCATCATTGTGACAAGCTCACGCTCCACCAAAGGTTCGGTCCACTTCATCATCCTTAGCGACATCAATTTTGAGCACCCCACATAGTCGGCAAGTTGGGTAAGATACGTTTTTCTCGCAAAAGAGTTTTCAACAAATAAGCTCATCATGATAGCTGCCATTTTGTCAATTTTCAACTTAGTCATCAAATATGCCAAATGTGGCTCTACATCTGAAAACGCTTCTTCCAACAATCGTGAGTTTTTTGCGGCGATTGACACCCTTTCAACAGCCGACAGCAGGTCTATTTCATTTTTAGCGTCGGAGCAATAAATTGTATTTTCACTCATAGATATTACAGTTTGTTAGTGATACGAACAATAATTATGTCACAAAAATAGCAATAGAAATGCGCTTAAATACGGCACATGAAAGTTAAATATGGTTAATTGTCCTTGCGTGGGTTCTATAGTATTTGTGCCGTCATTTTCACTTGACAATATGACATTAAAATGACAAAAAACCAATAAACATTGTATCGAATAAGTAATTAGCAGTTAAATGAAGGCCATTATTTTGCAAAATATTTCGACACTTTGGGGGTAAAATGGAGTTTCATTGTCACTCAAATGGCGTGAAATATAAAACAAATAGTAAGTAAGCGAATAAACATCATTTTGACTGATTTTGTGATTGTTGCTTTTGCCATCATTTTTTAGTAATTTTGTGACCTAAAAAATAATAAACGAGATAATGAGTGTGACAATTTTGGGGATTGAGTCGTCGTGCGACGATACGTCGGCGGCGGTGATTTGCGACGGACGGCTGCTTTCAAACGTGATTGCCAGCCAGTCGGTGCATGAGGAATACGGCGGCGTGGTGCCGGAACTGGCGTCGCGTGCCCACCAGCAGAATATCGTGCCGGTGGTTGACACGGCGCTGAAGCGCGCTGGCATCACGAAAACTGACCTTAGCGCCATTGCTTTCACCCTCGGCCCAGGTCTTCTCGGTTCGCTCCTCGTGGGCACTTCTTTCGCTAAAGGGCTGTCGCTCGGCTTGCGAATACCGATTATCGACGTGAACCACCTCCACGGCCATGTGCTCTCGCATTTCGTCCGCGAAAACGACGACGATGAGGTGCCCGCATTCCCTTATCTCTGTCTGCTTATATCGGGCGGCAACTCACAGTTGATTCTCGTGAAAGACTTCGGCGACATGGAGGTGCTCGGACAGACTATCGACGACGCCGCGGGCGAGGCTTTCGACAAGTGCGCGAAAGTGATGGGGCTACCCTACCCGGGCGGACCACACATCGACCGACTTGCCGCCGAGGGGAATCCGAAAGCCTTCCATTTCGCCAAGCCTCACATCGACGGGCTGAATTATAGTTTCTCGGGGCTGAAGACTTCGTTTCTTTACACCCTACGCGACAACCTTAAAGTCAACCCTGATTTTATCGAACAAAACAAGGCCGACCTCGCAGCCTCACTGCAACGCACGATAATCGAAATCCTGCTCGACAAACTCGACGCGGCTGTGAAACTCACGAGGGTGAAAACCGTCGCCATCGGCGGAGGCGTTTCGGCGAACTCGGGCGTCAGACAAGCCGTGGCCGATTACTGCGAACGCCGCCACATCAAAGCGTTTATTCCCAAGCGGGCGTTTACCACCGACAATGCCGCTATGGTGGCCATTGCCGGTTACTATAAATATCTCAACAATGATTTTTGTCCTTACGACAAAGTGCCTTACGCCCGCGTAACGATTTAATTTCCAAGGAAAATGAAATTTTCTGTCATAGCAATAGGCGACGAACTTCTTATCGGCCAAGTGACCGACACGAACACGGGCGAAATCGCCCGCCGTTTCGGAGAAATAGGGTGGGAAGTGGCGGATGCCTTGGTCATCGCCGACGATGCCGAAGCCATCACTGCCGCCATCGACCGCGCCTTCCGCGCAACCGACGTGGTTTTGATGACCGGCGGCCTCGGTCCGACAAAGGATGACATAACAAAACAAACGCTGCTGCGCTATTTTGGCGGCGAAATGGTTTTTGACGAGTCGGTGTTGGCCAATATCGAGAATGTGTTCGAACGTCGCGGATTGACGTTGAACGAGTTGACACGCCGTCAGGCCGAGGTGCCATCCTCATGCAAAGTGATTCAAAACGAAGTGGGGACTGCGCCGATTATGTGGTTTGAAAAGGATGGCAAGGTGTTGGTATCGATGCCCGGCGTGCCTTTCGAAATGCGTGCCGCCCTCGAAAAGGTTGTTCCGCAACTTGAAGCTCGTTTCCCCAATGATTTGATAATAATACGCCGTACGCTGCTTGTCACTGACATTACCGAATCAGCATTGGCTCAACGCCTTGAGGAGTGGGAAGCAAGCCTTCCCACATTCGCCCACCTCGCCTATCTTCCTCAGCCGGGCTTGATTCGTTTGCGGCTCGACTGCCATATATGCGAGAATGAAGCCAACGAAGCAAACCGACTATTTGACGAAATGAAAGCCCTCGTTGGCGAAAATATGTTATTTGACGACGATAAGCCACTCGAAGCAATATTGCTTGCCGAACTCAAACGGCGCGGGCTGACCGTGGCCACCGCAGAAAGCTGCACAGGCGGCAATATTGCCCATCGCATCACCACGATTGCCGGCAGCTCGGAAGCCTTTGTCGGCGGTATTGTCGCATATAGCAACAAAGTGAAAATAAGTCAGTTGGGCGTTAATACCGACACCCTGAACGAATACGGGGCTGTGAGCATTGCCGTGGTAGAGGAGATGGCATCGGGCGCATGCCGTCACCTCGGAGCTGATTGCGCAATGGCGACATCGGGAATAGCCGGACCTGGCGGCGGGACGGATGAAAAACCTGTCGGAACAGTCTGCATGACCGTGGCCGTAAACGGTCATGTCGAAAGCGCAACCTACCGTTTCCCCGGAAACCGCGAAAGGGTTATCGACCGCGCCACAAGCACGGCAATCATTTCTTTAATTAAGGAGCTCCGCAAGCAGTAACCCACATCACGGCTCGATGATAACCGTATCGACGTGGGCGATGTTTTTCTCTGTATAGCAGGGATAAACGGCAAGTTTATCTGTAGCATATAGGGGTTCGTCATCAGTGGGATACCTGACGTTGTCGGACAAAGCGAACGGTCCGAATTTCATCTTCGCCACTACCCTACTCGGCGGATTCGACTTGCTGACAACGATATAATCGACGAGCGGAACCGCAATTACCTGCGTCGAGTCGGGCATTGATTCAAGCCGCTCGGCAATCGGGCTGACGATACGAAGCGTTTTGTTCGTGCCAAGTTCCAGATTGAACCGGTCGGAAAGATTTTCGATGAAATAATCGTCGGTAACGCAGTCGGTGGAACGGAAATCCTCTTGAACGGAAGCGAACACGATTTCATAAAGCCGTGAAGGATATGCCGTAAGCGAGAACTCCTCGACTATTTTGCCGTCGTCACTCGCAGCGAATACCGCTTTCAACCGCTCGTATTCGCCATGGCTACTGACCACTGCCTTAACATCATTGACCGTTTTATATCCCAAAAATGCGGCAAAAAACAGCGCACCCGCGGCAATAATCATTCGCGAAGGCTTCGTCTGCGGCCAAACGGCGACAGCAAGCACAATGGCAATCGTTTCCACTCCGCAATGCGGCCTCGCTCCCGAAATTCCAACAACGAAATAAATCACGATGAGCGACGCAACCATGGCATTGACCCATAACGAGTAGCGGCGGTAGAAGTCAATCGGCTTCAAATTGCCATTTCGCCATCCAATGAAGACCAAAACCGCAAGGACAATAGTTGCTTTGACATATATCAGCGAGCGGAAAACGATGCTAAGATGCACGCCATAATTATCCATGCGGTCGCCTGTTGCCGGAGCCAGCACAATCGTGGCGAGACCGATGGCGAAACCGGCAAGCATGACGATTTCATTGACCGACAATCGACGAAGCCGCGACACGCCATACACAAAGAGGGCGATTGCAAGGCCAGTGTTTATCGATTCATGCGCCGCTCCGGCCAAAAAGGAGAAAATGAATAGCGGCAATGTGAGCCAAAACGACTTGGGCTTGACGAACAGCAGGACATAAAGGAAAGACAAAACGATATCGTACATCCAGACGTACATCGCCGTTGTCGGCACGAAGCGCAATAAAATGCATGTCAGCGTCATCAACGAAGCGAAGACAATCGCCTTGGGGTGAGACGTGGGAGATGATTCGGGCTTTCGGCGAAGACGCAGGCCTATTTTCACCATTAAAAAGACGAAAACCACGTATGCGACGGCATTAAGCAAGGCGAACATAGCCTGAGGCATAAAAGAAATGATTGCCTGGGCTAAGAAATGCGCCTCAAAACGACCGTTGACAAGACTATAATGAGCAATCTGCGAATCAACAATGTCGCCGAATGAGCTAACCGGCACTGGCGTGGCACAGCCAACGATAAAACGGTAATAAATGTCATCGCCGAGCCATAATGCGTTGGCCGAGAACCACCACACATAGACAAACAGGCACGCCAACACCGCCCACGAAACCAACAGCTTATTTGTCAATTTCCACCGCACCATATCTTTAAACAATTCAACTGTCTGGAGAAAAAGACCGGTTGTCAATAAATAACCTCAACGGAATCGATTCCGACAAAATACATTTGGTCAAACGCAGCGTACGCCTCAAGCGTAGCTGTTTCAAAGTCGGGTTTATCGGATGATGGATAAATTTCAAAATCAGACCAATTTTTAAGACCCCAAAACGCCGAGCGGTGGGCGACGACTCGTTTGGGCGGATTCGCTTTCGAGATAATCGCATAATAATTGCCCGGCATCGTCTCGATAACCTGAGTAGAATCAGGCAGCGACTTGATTTCGCGGGCCATCGGAACGACATAGTTCAGAGTCTTGTTCGTTCCCATCTCATGGTTGAAAAGGCGGGTCATATTCGACGTTTGCCAAAAGCGCGAACCTTCATCCTCGCCGTACAAGCCATCCTGAACGCCGCCACCCCATAAATAACCGACGACACGCGACATTGAGTCATGACCTGAGGCAAACTCAATCTCAATCGTACCGTCAGGACTTGCCGCAAACTTGTTGCGAATTACAGAAAACTTAACATGAGTATTGGTTATGGTTCCAACACTGGTGTAAGTTTTATATGCAATCAATGAGAGCAATACGATGAAACAGACCAAAACCTTTCTTCTTTTTGCTTTTGCCATTGGCCATATAGCCACAGACAAAATCATTGCAAATGTTTCCTCACCGTAATACGGTCGGCTACCGGTGTTCATTATCGCCAAACAAAATACGATGGATATAATTATCACATTAATCGGAAGATTATATTTCTTGTAAACATCCTTTATTCTCATCTTGGATTGTTTAATTGCCGAACACACAATCAGGACTAATACAAAAAGGGCTTTCAAATAAACAACGGAAATGAGAATTTTAGTGATTGACACAGATTGTTCGGACAAGCGCCCCCTCGATGCGGGAGATAATATAATCAAAACCACACCTATCGCAAAACCGATCAACATGGCATATTCGTTTAAAGTCAATTTCTTTAAGCGTTGCAATCCATAAATCAAAAGACCGGCGGCAAGACCGATGTTCATGGCCTCATGACCGTTTCCTGCAATAATTCCGAATAAGAATAAGGGTATGGCCAACCACTCCGACTTAGGAAGCGAGAACAAAAGCACGTACAAGAAAGCAAGAATTATATCAAACATCCAAATATACATGGCCGTAGTGGGCACAAATTTCAAGACAAGCGAGAACAACGTCATCAACGACACGTAGGCGATAGCCAATGGATGACAAAACACCCTTGTAGGCTGATCATCATATCTAAACCGAAGACCTAACTTCACGACCAGAAAAACAAAAAGGACATAAGCAAAGCCATTTAAAACCGCAAAAATTGATTGTCCGAGAATTGGGTTTATTAACTGAACTATGGCATGAGCCACCACACGTCCATTGCCGACGAAATAATGTGCGTATTGAGAGCTTACTATATCTGATAACGAATCAACATAGTCGGTCGAAAAAGAGCCTTTATCCCCTTGCGTAAACACGAACTGATAGTTAATGTCGTCGCCGAGCCATAATGCGTTGGCCGAGAACCACCATACATAGACGAACAGGCACGCCAAAACGGCGCATGAAACAATCTTTTTTGCTTTTATGGTCATATACGGATTCGATTGTTGTTGAAAAAACACTCGTTAGAAAACACAAATTTATATAAAAAACTGCGAAATATCACACCAGCAAGAAAAAAAATTACACCGCATTTTTTTCAGAGAAAATTTTCAGTGAAAAGCCACCCATTTCGGCTCACTTAAGATTTTCCGCATTTTCATTTTCACAAAAACAACGAAAACTCTTTTCATGCCCTGAAATCAGTAAAAGCAAAAACATAAAAAAAGGCGTGGATTCTGCTATGGGACACAATAAAGGGAATGTTATACAACTTTGCTCCAGTTCATGAGCAGTGTGAACGTTATTATTTGGACAGGGGAACAGGAAATATGTATATGTTCCGTCGTCGCGGCATTATTTATTGTTTATTCGGCGATATGGGTTTATGCAAGTGATCGCTCATTTCTCGACAAACCATCCGAAAACCATCCGATTTTCATTGATTTTTTAACCAGCAAGAAAATAAGGGACAGAAAAATTTGGTCAATTCGGGAAAATGCTGTAACTTTGCGCGTTGTTTTGCGGCCCATCCTTGAAAGCCGCCGAGAATGATGCGCTCGGCCGCGATATGAGACCTGCGACGGCGTCAGCAACGACACTTGAATTAAAACATTAATAAACAGATAGATAAAAGAACAGTCATGTCAAAGATTTGTCAAATCACAGGCAAAAAGTCGATGGTGGGCAACAACGTTTCCCACTCGAAACGCCGCACCAAACGTCGCTTCAATATCAACCTGTTCACAAAGAAATTCTACTGGGCCGAACAAAACACATGGGTCGTGCTCAACGTTTCTGCTGCAGGTTTGCGCACTATTAACAAACTCGGCCTCGATGCCGCTCTCAAGCAGGCTGCCGAAAAGGGATATTTAACTGAAGTCAAGCAATTAGAATATTAATAACGATGGCAAAGAAAGCTAAAGGTAACCGCGTTCAAGTTATTCTCGAATGCACCGAACATAAAGCCAGCGGAATGCCCGGCACTTCCCGCTATATCACCACCAAGAACCGCAAGAACACAACCGAGCGTCTTGAACTCAAGAAATACAACCCCATCCTCAAAAAAGTAACCGTTCACAAAGAAATCAAATAACTCTTAAGATATGGCAAAGAAAACCGTTGCATCATTGCAGAAAGGCGAAGGACGTACGTTCAGCAAGGTCATCAAAATGGTGAAATCACCGAAGACCGGAGCCTACACCTTCCAAGAATCGATGGTCCCTAACGATCAGGTTAAAAACGCAATGAAATAATTGCCGACCCTAACGTCGACAAATTATATCTAACTCTCACGAGGTCTGACATTTTTTATGTCGGGCCTCGTCGTTTCTTTGACAGCCCCCGATTATTCGTAATAAAGCGGATTTCACAAACCAGAATTGGAGATTAACGTTTTTTATGATGATTAATGGAAATCTAAAACTATTTAAGTTTCGGTTTTATAACAAGATTATTTTCAAATTATTGCAACGCAAAAAAGCTTATTATATGTGAAATAATTTCGTACTAATCTACCCCTCCGCCCTATCGGGCACCTCCCCTGCTTCTATGTTGCTATACAAGCAAATGAAGCACTTTAACATTTATTTAACACTTGCATATCAATGT
>CADBML010000167.1 GCA_902795825.1 uncultured Bacteroidales bacterium | reverse complement strand
GTTACGCCGTCCTTTTCGACGTTGGTAGAGGCGTAACCTCTTCCCATGAATCCCCACACTTCGTCGTATTCTACGGGCAAGACCTCCTCGCCTTTTTCATTTATAATACCCCATTTTGAATATCGCTCGTTGTGCTGACGGCGATCTTCCTCATACTTTCGCCCTTCTTCTTTGATTTCTGCCATCTGTTCGTTATACTCTTTTTGCGACGTGCAGTTGTATGGGACCCAACTCTCAGGGTGGTTGTGGATGCCTTTGGTGCGTACACGAGAGAGACCGAAATCAAAGCCCTCAATCCAATCGTATTTGCCAAAGGGGACGATTACATTGTCATCAAGGTCGGTCACGCCATACTCGCCGTTTTTAACGACTACCTTTACTTTTCCGTAGATTGTTTCTTTGTCCATTTTCAATAGTTTTTTATTGCGTTTTTCTCTTTTGCGCTGCAAAATTATAACATGGTTGCGAACCCTATGTTCGTGGATTATTTTTCGGTTTTTTGATAAGCTTCGGCCATCTCTGATATGCGGGTGTGTATTTCGGCTCTTATTTCATCAGGAGAAAGGACGATGAGTTCCTTGCCGAATGAGGCGAGTTCGCGGATTAGTTCATAATTCTTCTTGCAGTCAATGCGGAAGAATTCGCCGCCTTTCAATGATGGGAATTTAGCCCTCATTGTTTCTGCTTTTTCTCCCTTGATATGTCGTTGTGATTCATGAATCGGCTTTGTCTTTATGTAGTCTTTTGCTGAATCGCTTACCCAAAAAAGGATTTCGCATAAGGGGTTCTCCTCAATATAGGTTACACCGACGATGTCTTCAAAGCGTTCTGCCAAATCCTCTTGAGGTTCGATATATTCGTGCGAAGAAAGAGGGACTACCCCGTCAATGCGGTCAAGGCTGAAGGTTAATATTTTCTTGTCGCTGTCGGCCGCACCGATTAAGAACCAACGTCGGTTGTATTCTTTGAGCAGGTATGGATGAAAAACGATGGTTTTCATGTTGTCTGGCTTGGCGAATGTGTGGTAATCGATTTCAACTACTTGACGTTGAGATATTGCCGTAAATATTTCTCCCAAAAGGTTGGAATTTTCCAATGGGTTTTTGGTGAATGATATAATGGGTCGGTCTGTTTCACCTTGTTTGGGGAAAAGGCTTTGACGCAGCTGCTCCAATGCTTCAAGATTCGGTAAGCCGTCAAACTGACCGAGGAGTGACAGGGCTTCGCGAAGCAGGTGTTTTTCATCATCGGAAAGAGCCTTTTTGAAAATTGAAAAACTTGGGTCGGCATATCTTAGACATTTCTTTTGTGTGGTTTTCCCATCTTTGTTCACACATGGAACCCAGCGCCGCTCAATCTCAGCCATGTATGGACCTTCATACTCCAAATAGTTTATATCTTTTTCTATCGTGCGTCGAACGACTCCTTTTGTGTCGGGATACAATTCCGACAATCTGCGGCTCACCTCATCGGTCAAGTCGTCGAGTGAGTAGTCATGATACCGGTTGCTCAGCAACTCGTCAAGTATCATATATCGTGTCATCGCATTTTTATTCGCTGGCATAAAAGGATCTTTTCGTTTTCGGGTGCAAAGAAAATGCCAATTTGCGAACTCTATGTTCGCAAATGGTGTTATTTGATTATTATAGTTGGGTTGATGATGAAGAGTCGGTCGGTGGTACGGATGACGGTCTTATCTAAAAACCAAACGGTTTTTCGAAAAATCGTTTATCAGAGTAACCGATTTTTGTTAAATTTCGGTTATTGAAGTAAACGATTTTTGCTAAATTTCGGTTATCGAAGTAAACGATTTTTGCAGAATTTCGGTTATCGGAGTAAACGATTTCCGCGACAACGGATGATGCGCTTTTCGGGGGATTAATAGAAAACATTAATAGAAAACATTAATAGAAAACATTAATGGAAAACATTAATGGAAAGCTGCGTTATTTTACTCTGACGGCGGGGTTGAGGAGGTGGAGGCGCGTGGTGGTGCGGGTGACGGCGGTGTAGAGCCAGCGGTAGAAGTCGATGCCCAGCGCCTCGGGTGGGATGCCGCCCATGTCGATGAAAACGTCGGTCCACTGTCCGCCCTGCGACTTGTGGCAGGTGACGGCATAGGCGAATTTCACTTGCAGGGCGTTGTAGTAGGGGTTTTTCTTCAATTCGCGCTGCCGCGACGACATGGGCGTGGCGGGCGAAAAGAGGTCGGGGTCGGTGATTACCGACTGGTAGAGTTGCTGTTGCTCTTCGGCTGAGAGCGACGGTGTGTCGGAAAGGAGTGTGTCGAGGTTGAGTTTGCAGTCGAGGTCGATGCCGTAGTCGGGGAGGTGGAGGTTTACGTCGGCGAAGAGGGTGTTGTAGCGCAGTTCGGTGCCGTAAATGCGGTTGACGGTGGCAACGTCGCCGTTGGCGATGAAGTCAAGGCCTTTGATGTCGTGGCTCCAGAAGTAGTTGTTTTTTGCGATAAGCAGACGGTCGTCCGCCTGAAGGGTCTGTTCGCGGCCGAGCACTTGGGTGCGGATTGCGCGGTTGAATTCTACGGCGCGGCGGTTGGAGCGTGTGATGAGGATTGTGGCGTCGGTGCCGGCGATGTCGTAGGCTTGAGTGAGGGCATCGACGAGTTCCTCGCCTTCGACGAGTTCGACGTCGTCAAACATCGTGGCGTGTAGTGTCGGTTCGGGGAGCGGGTCGCGGAGCATGGCGCGCCGGAGCCATGTGGCGTTGTAGAGCACGCCGGAGCGTGCGGCTTGGCGGACGGTTTCGGTAATCACGGCTTTTGCCACACGCAGACCGAAGCCGCGGAGCGTGGCAACATCCATGGCCGGGCTGACCGTGCAGCCGACGGGCGGCAATTGGGCTGTGTCGCCGAGGAGGATCAGTCGGCAGTTGGAGCCGGAATAGACATAGTGGATAAGGTCGGCGAGGAGGCTGTCGCCGCTGGCGGAGTCGTCGCCAATCATCGAAGCTTCATCGACGATAAAAAACGTGTCGGCATAGCGGTTGGGCGCGATGGAGAAGCGGCCGATAGGGTCGGCTACGGTGGTGAGGGTATTGTAGATGATGCGGTGGATGGTATAGGCCGGGTGACCGGCGAAAGCGGAGAACACCTTTGCGGCACGGCCGGTGGGGGCGAGGAGCATGGCCTTGATGCCCACGGAACCGAGAGCCTTCACGAGCGCGCCGGTGACGGAAGTTTTGCCCGTGCCGGCATAGCCGTTGAGGAGGAAGACGGTGTCGGCCGGCGTTTGCGACGAGCAGAATCGGGCGAGGGCGCCGACGAGTTGTGCCTGCTGGTCGTTAGGGTCGTAAGGCAGGCACTCGATAAT
>CADBML010000166.1 GCA_902795825.1 uncultured Bacteroidales bacterium | reverse complement strand
GAATCGTGCGAGCCGAGAGCAGAATGTCAAGCTTGCTTGACTTATGCCGAGGCGATGCCGATTAGGTGCGAAGCAAAACGTGGCTCGTAGAGCCAGAGGAGTAGAGTAATTCGAAAAAGTCACATTACTAAATTCACTATTTATTTGACAACATATTGTATATTAGTTGGTCATAAAACAGAAACTTAAATTATTTATCAACAAAAAAATCTAAATCATTATGTTTTACAACAGAATTGTCACATTGCAAGCCGAAACAATCAAGAAAATCGAAGAGGATTCAAGCCTTTTCACTGCCGAACAGCTCAAAATCATTATCCAACTCGTCAAAGGGGAATACTATCGCCATAAAGACGTAGTAAGAAATTTCAGTCACGTGGAAGTGCCACGCGGCATCATCACATACTATTCGGAATGCCACCTTATCAACGTAGGCACGAGCAACCCGAAACGCATAAAATTCATGGACGCGCCCATACCGGCTAAGGACAGAATGCTCGAGGACTATTATTTGGGTGAGGAATGGATAGAACGGGCTCGCGTCAAGCGAGACCTACGCGCAGCGCAAGGCGACACCGAAGTCGAGATGGCTCAGGAATCGCCAAGCCAACAAGAGCCGGAGGAAACTGCGACGCCTGAGGAGGAGATTGACGACACCGAAGAATGTCCACAAGAGGATGACTTCCATTCTATTGAGGCGCTCTCGAAGCGGACCGTTTTCGACATCCGCCCTGTGGGCGACCTTGTCAGGGAGATGAACGAGCTTCCACCTCTTCGACAGCTCTACGGACCATTTTTCTACGAAAACGAGTGCGCGATACTCTTCGCCGACTCCAACGTGGGCAAGTCGATACTCGCCGTGCAAATCGGGGAGAAAATCGCGAGTGAGATTAAGGAATCGGTGGTGTATTTCGACTTCGAGCTGTCGGAACGGCAATTCGGACAGCGCTACGGCAAGAATCACGTTTTCCCGAACAATTTCATCCGTGCGCAGCTATCGCTCGACCGCTACAACCGCCAAAACGGGGTGCCTCTCGAATCCGCACTGATTGGCGACATAGAGCATATCTCAAACGAACGCGGTGCGAAAGTGGCTATCATCGACAACCTTACCTACATCTGCATGCAGGCGGAGTCGGGAGCCGAAGCGGGTCAACTGATGCGCCGGCTGCTCGAGATGAAGCGCCGGCTGAATCTCGCTCTGCTTGTAGTGGCGCACACGCCGAAACGTCTGTCGAGCGAACCGCTCACACAAAACTCTCTGGCTGGGTCGAAGCGTATTGCCAACTTCGCCGACTCGATTTTCGCTATGGGTTCGTCGAACCAGTCGGCCGACATCCGCTACCTCAAACAGGTGAAGAGCCGAAATGGAGCTATCGTTTACGACGCTGACAATATCATACTCGGCCACATCGAAAGCGTTGACGACGCGCTGCGCTTCGTGGAGGACGGATACGGCGTTGAATACCAGCATCTGCGCACACCGGAAGAACGCGGGAAAGGACCCGACCCTGAAATATTGGCGAGGGTGAGGGAACTCAAAATGATGGGACGCACGACACGAGACATCGCCGAAGAAATCGGGGTGAGCCATGTGACGGTGAGCAAATATCTGAGACGCAACGACAGATAGCCTATTCACAATCCATCTCCGCGACAAGTCAAAAGTTCAGCCTACTCTGTAAATCTTGTTAACCTTGTTAAGGGGTTAACAAGGTTAACAGGGTTAACAGCCGCGGCGCAAAGCGGTGGGCTGGTTTATACTCGCCAAATGACTGTAAAACAAGAACATAGCATCGGATTGGCGCATAAGATTGGACAAGCAGCAAGCGGTTTTGTTAACCTTGTTAAGGGGTTAACAAGGTTAACAGGGTTAACAGCCGCGGCGGTGTGGATTTGACATGAATTCCCAAAACCATCGATGATGCTCGGCAAAGTTTTGAAGTGCAAGTCGCTTGAAAAGCGGTGCACGGTGGCGAAGCCATCATAACCATTGCCAATTAACAGAATCACTTGCATAGACCTGTGGAATAAACAAAAACAAAAAAAATGCCACGACATCAGAACGTAAAAAAATTCCCCGTCCTCTTGTCCAAATAATAACGTTCACACTGATCATGAACCGGAGCGAAATTGTATAATATCCCTATCGGGATTTCCATAATTTGCCTTTATTGTTTCCTGTAAAATAACCCGCGTCGGTTTTTTTATGTTTTTGCTTTTACTGATTTCAACGCATGAAATGCGTCGGTTGGTGTTGATGGTAAATGACGTAAACTTGTTTACGGGCATCCGCCATCAACACCAAGCGATTATCTTGAAAAAGGGGATTTCTATAAATTGTCTTTCGGGAAATTCAGAGAGAATATTAGGAAGATAGTTGACGGGAGCGAGGG
>CADBML010000165.1 GCA_902795825.1 uncultured Bacteroidales bacterium | reverse complement strand
TAATGCTGTCGGTGGTCGCTATCCTTTTGTGCCGGAAGGCTTGATGTCTTCGGCAATCGGTATGGCGGCGGCAGTGTGGATAACCGGCGTTTTGTCGAGGACGAGCATTACCTTGCCTGCGTTTTGATGGCGGAAACCGAGCCGTCGGAACGTCGCGTGACAATGATTACGTGTTGTCCCTTTGGTGCTGCTGTGAGTCTGCATCCCTGCATGGAGTAAATCTGCACATCGACGATTTCGGCATCGTCGCCGTCGATGTCGTCCACTCCGTTGATAAACATGAACGCGGCTGAAGTCACGTCGGATACGAGCCCGTCCTTGACGGCGATGACTTTTACGGTTGTGTCGGTTCCGATGGTGAAAGGCTCGGAGTAAAGCGGCGAATTTTCCGTGGGAGTGGTGTCGTCGAGGGTGTAGTGGATGGCTGCGCCTTCAGTGGGGCAGTTCAGCGTTACTTGCTGTGGGTTGGAGAACGAGCCGCCGGCCGGGCTCACGAGCGGGGCTGTCGGTGGAATGAGAATGGTGTAGGTGGCAGTCGTCACGGGCGAGGTCAGGGTGTTCTTGTATGCTATAGCCTTAATGGTGACCGATTTGTCTATGACGATTGGCGACGAATACGCGGCCGACAATGATGACGGCGTGGAGCCGTCGGTGGTGTAGTAGATGGTGGCTCCCGATGTGTCGCAGGTGATTTCTACCGACTGGGGAGAGTTGTATGTGCCGGCGCGTAGCGAGAATGTGGGAGCCGACGGCGGCTGGTTGATTACATATTTGGCGGTAGCGACGAGCGACGACTTTTCGCCGTTGACGGCAAGGGCTTTGATGGTCGTGGTGGTGCTGACGGTAATTTGTCCGGTGTATTTTGTGGAAGAAGTCGAGGGCTTTGTGCCGTCGGTGGTGTAGTAGATGGTCGCTCCGTCGGTGGGGCAGTAGAGCGACACTTTTTGGGTGGCGTTGTATGTGCCGGCGGCCACGGAGAATGTGGGCTTGACGGTTGCTGCGTGGTCGGTGAAGGTGTAGAAGCCGAGCATCTCGCCCGACACCGACTGATAGATTGTGACGGAAACGCCGTCGTCGTTCAGTCGTGCCGTGAACGACTGGAATCGCTGTGTCGACGGGGAAATAGTGTTCACTTTAGTCGCGACCACTTCTTTTGTGGAAAGATTTCTGACGACAAAACCGTCGGCGTAAGGATAGGATGCGTTCGACGATACCGGTTCGACGGCATATTTCACTCCGTCGATTTTGAACACGTCGAAGCCGTCGCCGTTAGTGGCTCCGTCGGGAGCGCCGAGCGACTTGGGCGAGGTGCCGCTCCAAGAGTAGATGTTGCGGTCGGTGCGCTGTCGGAGGTAGGCGGATGCGGCTGTGTTGTCAAGACCTTCTATGGTGGCTATGGTGGCATACATCGGTTGGGCTATGGTCGAGGTGTTGAATGAGGAGAGCGATGTGGCGGGCGAAAGGGTGGCCGACACGAATTGTGAGTTGGCGATTTTCACTGCCACGATTTTGTTCTGTCCGTTAGGAGTGAGATAAACGTAAGCTCCCGCCGACGAGGTCATGTCGCCCACCACGCGGCCCACTTGGTCGAGGCGTGCGGCGGTGAATCCGGAAAAGGTGACCGGCGTTTGTGCTTTTGTCTGGGCGTTGATAATCACCCACGATGTCGATGATGTGGCGGCGCTGAAGTTTTTCCCGACGAGGAGGTTGCCGGCGTCGTCGGAGGTGATGGCTGTTCCGGCTCCTTCGACAGTGGCGTAGGTGGTGGCTGTGCCGCTCTTGTCGTACGACATTATATTGCCGGTGGCTTTGTTTGTCATGTAGATGTAGTCGCCGTAGCCGGTTGAGAACCTGCCGTCGGCCGATGCGATTAGTCCCGACACCTTCGTGGCGGTTTTCGTAAGCGAATATTGCTCTCCTTGTCCGGAGAGGGCTATTGTCACGGCCTCTGCGCCTGAGGAGGTGAGAGTGATTGTGGCATTGTGGGTGCCGTAGGCTGTCGGCTTGAATGTGACGGTTATTTTGCCTCCGCTTTTGGTGAGGGTGGTGACGGAGAGGTAGAACGATGATTTGCCCGTGCCGGAGAGCGTGGCCTTGATGTCGCCGGTGAGGTTCTCGGGTGTGATGGTTATGGTCTGTTTAGTTGACGAACCCGGAGCGGCCGAGAAGGAGAGGGATTTTGCCGAGGGGGTGATTGTGGGAATGGTCGGGATGGTAAATGCCGCCATTTGGTTGTAAACCTGCAATATTTTGGTGCCGTAGGTTGATGCCGAAGCCCATTTCCCGCCAAGGCTTTCCCATGTGGTGGCGCATCCGCGGGTGACATATTTGAAACGAGGATCGACGAGCGTTTCGCCAGCGGGTAGGTCGGCGGTACAGGCGTAGGCGTAGAGGTGTTGGATTTGCGCGGTGACTCCCTCTTTGATGGTTGAGAAAGAGTTGCCTTTCATTCCCGTCGAGGTCACTCCAAGTCCGCAATAGTTGTGTTGGTCGGGGGTGACGGCCGTTCCGTCGTTAAAACGGAACCAGCCCGTTTCGATAATCGACTGGCAGATGGCTATGTCGCCTCTGACACCGTACACTTTGCCTACGGCGAGGAATTGCTTCGCAATCTCGCGGTCGAACGATGCGTTGTTCTGTTTGATAAAATAGTACAGCCTGTCCTCGGTGGATGACGATGGGATTGTGCCGATTATCTTCGTGGCAGCAAAGGTGGCGGTGGCTGTTGTCAACGCCAAAGCAACTAACACAACTAACTTTCTCATTTCAATTATAGTTTTTTCAGATGTTTGTTTTAAGGTGATTTCAATTAATTGCCTTTCTGATAATCCAGAAAGTATATTCAGACTACACTTGGCAGTCTCGCCCCAAATGACAAGGGAAAAAGCTCCGAGGGCAAACCCTGTGGGGCTTGCCCTCGATGCTGTGTGGGGATGTTATCGGGTGACGACCTTCGTGACGCGGAGCGAGCCGTCGGAGAGTGTAGCCACTTTTATGTAGGGCTGTCCGGCTGTCGGGGTGAGGAGCTTCACGCCGCTGAGGGTGTAGTAGTCGGCGCGGACCACGTTATAGTCGGTGTTGATATCATCCACTCCATTCGTGAAGATGAATTGAGCCGACGTGACGGCGGAAGACTTGCCGTTTTTGATGGCGACGGCTTTGATGGTCATGTTTGAAGCCACCGTCATGGCCACGTTATAGCGTGCGGAGCTGGCTGTCGGCGTCGAGCCGTTGGCGGTATAGTAGATTTCGGCCCCAGAAGTGGCGCACGCCAATGTGACGACAACGTTCTCGCCGATCGAGAAGATGCCTCCGGCGGGGGTGATTGTCGGAGCCTCGACGGTTTCGGCGATTGACGGGTCGATGACGAAATCGGCTTTGGCCACAGAAGAGCTAACTCCGTCTTTGACGGCGATGGCTTTGAGTGTCATCGAAGCGCCTACTGACATTGGGACGTTATAAACAGCCGATGATGTTGTGGGGGTGGAACCGTTGGCTGTGTAGTAGATTGTCGCTCCCGGTGTCGCGCACGAGATGCTCACTGTCTGTGCGGTGGCGAAAGTGCCCCCTGCGGGCGAGAATATTGGAGTGGCAGGAGCGGCGGCGGTGTTGATGGTGTATGTGGCGGTTGTCACGCTCGACGATAGGCCGTCTTTGATGGCGATGGCCTTAATGGTCGTCGAACTGCTTACGGTGATTGCCGAAGTGTATTTTGTCGATGATGCCGAAGGTGTCGAGCCGTTGGTGGTGTAGTAGATGGTGGCGCCCGACGTGGCGCATGAGATTGTCACTGTCTGGGCGGAGTTGTAAGTGCCTCCCGCAGGCGAAAATGTGGGTGCCGATGGGGGCGTTGAGGGGCTGAGACGATTATCCTTAAAAGTGTATTGAGCCATCATCTCGCCCGACACTGACTGGTAAATCGTGACCGAAACGCCGTCGGCATTGGGTCGCACGGTGATTGACTGATAACGCGCCGACGAAGGGGAAATGGTGCAGGAGTTTGTATAGACGATTTGATTTTTCGAGAGGTCGCGGATGACGAAACCGTCGCCGTAGGGATAACTGCCTGAAGCGGGCTCTACGGAATATTTCGTGCTGCCGAGAGTGAAAACGTCGAAGCCATCGCCGTTAGTGGCTCCGTCGGCTGCGCCGAGCGATGTCGATGTCGTGCCGTTCCATGAGAAGATGTTGCGGTCGGTGCGCTGACGCACGTATGCCGATGCCGCCACATTTGAAAGAGCGTTGACCTGCGACACCGTTGTGTACATAGGCTGCGCTATGGTAGATGTGCTGAATGTCAGCGACATGGCCGGCGACTCCTTTGCAGAGACGAACTGCGAATTGGCGATTTTTACCGCCACGATTTTCGACGCTCCGTTAGGAGTGAGATATACGTAGGCTCCAGCCGACGAGGTCATGTCGCCCACCACGCGCCCCACTTGGTCGAGGCGTGCGGCAGTAAAACCCGAAAACGTGACGGGGGTCTGGGATTGGTTTTGGGCGTTGATGATTACCCATGATGTTGACGAAGTGACATTACTGAAACCCGTGTTGACGAGAAGGTTGCCGGCATCGTCTGACGTGATGCCAGTGCCGAGGCCTTCGACGGTGGCATAGACGGTGCGGTAGCCTTTGTCGTCGTAGCGGACAACTTGGCTGTTCTCTTTGTCGTTGAAATAGATGTACTTTCCGTAGCCGGTTGAAAACCGTCCTTCGTTACTTGAAATCACGTCGTTGCGTTTGTAAATCACCGTGTCGAACGTAAACCAGTCGGGGTTGACGTCGGGGTCTTTCGCCGTGCCGGTGATGGCGACGGTGGTCGTGGCGGTGCCTGATTTGAGAGTGAGTGTGGCTTTGTGGGTGCCGGCGGCTGTCGGACGGTAAGCTACGGAAACCGAGCCTCCCACCGTTGTCAACGACGATGTCGAGAGCGAGAACAGTGAGGCGTTAGTTCCTGAAAGTGTAAGCGTAATTGAGCTTGTCAGGTTCGAGCCCGTCACTGCAATCGACTGTGTGGCAAGTCCGCCTGTGGTTGCCGACAACGACAGCGATGTGGGGTTCGTCGTGATTGAAGCCGTGCTCGGCACGTTGTAGGCGCACATCTGGTCGTAAAGCTGAAGAATCTTCGTACCGTAGTTTGAGGCCGACGACCATTTTCCGCCGAGGCTTTCCCATGTGGGGGCGCAGCCACGGTTGACATAGTTGAACCGCGGATCCACAAGGGTTTCGCCCGCGGGCAGAGCGGCGGTGGTGGCGTAGGCGTAGAGGTGCTGGATTTGCGCCGTCACGCCGAGGTGTATTGTGGCGAATGAATTACCTTTGGAGCCGGTGTAGGTCACTCCCAAACCGCAATAGTTGTGTTGGTCGGGGGTCACTGCCGTGCCGTCGTTGAATTTGAACCAGCCCGTTTCGAGAATCGACTGGCAAATGGCGATGTCGCCGCGCACGCCGTAAGTTTGGCCTACGGAAAGAAATTCCTCGGCGATTTCGCGCTCGAAAGTGGAATTTTTCTCGCGGATGAAGTAATAAAGACGATCCACAGTGGATGTCGAGGGGATAGTCCCGATGATTTTTGTGGCGGCGAACGATGGTAGTGCCGCGGATAGCGCAACTAAAATGCAAAGTGACAACTTTCTCATATCTTGGTAATTAAATTTGCTGTTTGAGGGTTGAGGAATGTCGAAAACCAATGGCGGCTCCAAAAAAGCGAACTGCCTTTAGAGAGCCGTTACATCGCTTTCGACCGCAAATTTACAAAAAAATATTCAAAAAAGCAACTTTATTCAGTCAATTTGCGCATTTCACGCTTTTTGAATGTATTCGTGACGGATAGCGAATAAGCAGGCTGATGTCGGTCGGGGTGGCGCTGTCTTACCTGACGAGCGAGAGCATCCCGTTAGGAATCGGGAGCTCGAAACGCATCTCCTTTCGTGTGATTGGGTGGGCGAAATGGAGCGTGCGCGCATGGAGGGCGAGGCGATAAATCGGGCTTGACTTGCCGCCATATCTGCGGTCGCCCGAAATCGGACATCCTATCGACGCCATGTGCACCCTGATTTGGTTCTTGCGTCCAGTGTCGAGCTGTACGGTGAGCATGGAATAGCCGTTGCGGCTTTTGACGGTAGTGTATCGCGTGACGGCGAGCTGTCCTTCTTCCTCGTTGTCGGTGACATACATCTCATGCTTGGCGTTTTCGGCGAGATAATTTCGGATTATCCCTTCCGGAGGGTCGGGTCGGCCTTCGACGACACACACATATTCGCGGCTGAGCACCATGTTGCTCCAGTTGTGCTGCATGGCTATTTTTGCCTCTTCGGTTTTTGCGAACATCATCAGTCCGGAGGTGTCGCGGTCGAGGCGGTGCACAATGAACAGGCGGTTGGCGGGATTGAGCCATTTGAGGTGGTTGCGGAGAATCGAGTAGGCGGTTTCGGCGCCGCGGTCGTTTTCCGTGGCCATCGAGAGCAGTCCGTAGCCTTTGTTGACTACGATGATGTAGTCGTCCTCATAGACGATTTTTAGCCGACGGTGGGAGAATACTCGAAATTCGCGGGTGAGGTTCACTTCCACGATGTCGCCGGCTTTTACTGCCATATCGAATTGGCGAGTGGGCACACGGTTGACCGCCACCTGATTGTGGGAGAGCATCTGCTTCACAACGGTGCGTTTCCGCTCAGGCATGGATGCGATTAGAAAGTCGAGCAGGCTTGTGTCGGCTGTCGGCGAATAAGTTTCTATGACGTCGGGGCGGAAGGGCCCTCTTTTTTTGTCGTATTTGCGGGGCATTGTCTTTGCTGATTATGAGTGAAATATATGTCAGTCGGATGGTTTGCTGGCTGGTTATTTGGCTGGTTATTTGGCAGTCAGTTGGCAGATTGGGTGGCAGGTAAACTGGCTGGTTTGTCGGTCGTGCTGCAGGTGGTTGGTTCGGTGGGCCGCCAGAGGAAAAGGCGGTCGGAAGGCCGGATTTTCGCCGGCACGGGAATTGAGAAACGGTCGCCTTTTACTGCCCGCTCCACGGGCTCGGTGGTAAGGCGTATTTGCTCGACGGTGAACATCAGTGCGCCCGTCGTCGGACCTGTGACAATCACCTCGTCGCCTGGGCGAAGTTCGCCCGATTCCATCTGGAATTCGCCCACGCCGAGACGGTCGAAATAGCGCACGCCTTTGGCGATATATTCTTTGACGCGCGTTGCCGACGAACCGTATTTTGCCGACCATTCACCAAGGCGTTGGCCGAGATAGTATCCGTTCCAGAATCCGCGGTTGAACACTTTCGCCAACCGTTCATCCCATTCTTTGATTTTATCGTCGGTGAACGAGCCGTCGCAGATGGCCTCGATTGCCTGCGAATAACATTCGACGGTGGTTTTTACATATTCTGCGCCGCGCGCACGACCTTCGATTTTGAACACCGTCACTCCCGCGTCAATCATCTTGTTGAGGAAATGGATGGTCTTCAGGTCTTTGGGCGACATGATATATTTGTTCTCGATGTCGAGTTCGTCGCCTGTTTCGCGGTCGCGCACGGTGTAGCCGCGTCGGCAGATTTGGGTGCAGGCGCCGCGGTTTGCCGAGAAATTCATTTCGTGAAGGCTCAAATAGCATTTCCCCGACACGGCCATGCAAAGTGCCCCATGGCAGAACATTTCAATGCGGACAAGTTCCCCTTTCGGACCGCGAATATCCTCGTCACGGATTGCGTCGGCGATGGCTTTCACCTGTTCGAGGTTCAATTCACGGGCAAGCACCACCACGTCGGCGAACTGCGCGTAAAAACGGACAGCCTCAATGTTGGAAATGTTGAGTTGTGTGGAGCAGTGCACTTCCACACCGACGCTGCGGGCGTAAGCGATTGCGGCAATGTCGGAGGCGATTATGGCTGTGATGCCGGCCTCGCGGGCGGCGTCGATGATGGCGTGGCACTTCGGGATTTCGCCGTCGTAGATAATCGTGTTGACGGTGAGATATGTTTTCACACCATGCTCGTTGCAGGCGGAGGCTATTTGACGAAGGTCGTCGAGCGTGAAATTGTTCGACGAGCGGGCGCGCATATTCAGCCCATCGACACCGAAATACACGGCATCTGTTCCGGCATCAAGCGCCGCGTGGAGCGATTCGTAACTCCCCACGGGAGCCATTATTTCAAAGTCGGCGCGTTTCATTCGTGGTGGCAGTCGTCGCCGCAGTGATGGCAGTCGCAGTTGTCGTGATGATGGTCGTGATGGCAGTCGCAGTCGTCGTGATGATGGTCGTGGTCACAGTCGCAGTCGTCGCCGCAATGGTCGTGGTCACAGCCGCAACCGCAATGGTGCCCGTGGAGGGCGTTAAGTTCGGCGGCGGTGGCGTCGCGCACTTCCACAACTTTCCCCGAATAGCGCACGCGCTTTCCGGCAAGCGGGTGGTTGAAGTCCATTACGACGGCCTCATCGGTAACGTCGATGACAGTGCCCATCACACGGTAGCCGTTGGGCGTCATCATCGGGATGGCATTGCCGCGGCGAACCATCTCGGAGTCGAATTTGCCGTCGATGACAAACACTTCGCGGTCGAGGTGCAACACCTGTTCGGGGTCGTAGTCGCCGAAAGCGTCCTCGGGATCCGACTCGAAGTCGAACATATCGCCTACGCCGAGCCCGTGAATGGCTTCGGCAAGGGCGGGAAGCACGCCGGGTGTCAACCCGAAAATCAACGCCTCGGGTTTGCCTTCTTCGATTTGGTGCACAAGCTTTTCGCCTTTATCGTTCACTTGATAGAGGTCGTAAGCGAGCGCCACATATTTTCCTTGTTGAATCTTTTCCATTTATATGGGGTAGTTTCTGGATTAATAAAATGTTTTTGGTGGGTTCTTTGTTGTATTTGTTCCCAAAATTACTCAAAAATCCGCAATCGGCATAATATTCAGCGTGAAAAGTTAAACCTTGCCGTCTTTCAGAGTGAATCACTGCATTCGCAGACTTCGGAGGCAAAACCTCCGACTACATTGACGGTCGTGCCGAAGAACACACCGCCGCGGCTGTTAACCCTGTTAACCTTGTTAACCCCTTAACAAGGTTAACAGAACCGACTGCGGCTTGCTCAATTTTATGCGTCAATATGATGTTATATTCTTGGTTTACAACCATTTGCCAAGCATGGATTGTCTCGCCGCTTTGCTCCAAATCTGTTAACCCTGTTAACCTTGTTAACCCCTTAACAAGGTTAACAGACGATACTGTATGCCTGCTGTGGTTATTATGTTCTTCTGTTCTTATGTCTAATTTTTCGCAGTCGCGAAGCCCGATTATGCATTGCTTTCTACCCCTCCGTCGGCTTCGCCGACACCTCCCCTGCTAGGTGAGGATTTTGGCGGGCTTGACCTTGGTCGGATGGCACGGAACATTCTTTCAAATGGCTGCAAAAAAATCCTCCTCCGCGATGCCCACGAGAAAAGACAATGGCGGAGGAGGCTTGTTTAAGACTTGAAGTTTGGAGGAGATGTCACTTGACGAGCACGCGGTGGGCCACATCGTCGATTACAACAATGTAGAGGCCGGCGGGAAGCGACAATCCGCGGGCGGCCGACACTTTGCCTGCGAAAGCGGTGCGTCCGTCAACGGAATAGACATCGACGTGGGCGCGCGAGTTGGCGTTGTCAATCACCAGTTCTCCGCGGCGGCAATAAGCGATCCACTTGCTGTCATCGGCAACGGGTTCCACCGATGTGGGTTGCACATAGCCCGTTATCGTGATGTCGTCAATAAAAAATCTTGCTCCGGTGCCGCGAGCAAAGCGGATGCGCAAGTCGTTTTCGGCTCTGTTGCCGGTGGATTTCGCCACATTGACGGTGACGTTGTATTCGGTCCAGTCGGCGCTTGTAATTTCGACACTGCCCGATGTCGGGTCGAGCCAGGTGTCTCCGCCGTCGGTCGAATACTGCACATTAAGCGTGGTGGCGGATTCGCTTGCCGACCATTTCTTGGCGTAGAACGAAACGACTCCGATACCTTGAGAGAGTTCTTGAGTGACGGTTAATGTCGGTGCTGACACTTTTACGCCAAATCGGGGAGCATATCCGCTGCCTCCGTGCCCGGTGTCGGAGTTCCAAAAACCGCCGCCGTAAAGTTCCCAAGTGAATGCCGAGCCGGTGATGTTATGCGTTGCGGTGTATGAGCCAAGTTTGTTGATGTTAGAGGTGATATATTCGCTGTCGAAAGTCTCGGTGGCGTATTCGTATGAGCTTTCTGCCGAAACTCCGGCAAGTTCGACGCTGTCGTTGAGATATTCACCTGAAGTGGCGGTAAGTGTGGAAGAATATTGACCGACGGCGCAAGCGCCCAATTTGACGAAAATCGTTTCCACTTCTGGGCTGACGGTAATCGACGTGCTCCAGTTGTCGTTGTCGTCGGAGAGGAGGAACGGGGCGTTGACGCTAATGGTGATGTTGCTTTCGATATATTGGGCGAACATTTCGATGGTGGCAATCGGCGAATCGCTGTCGGGAGAGGCTGCGAATCCGCTAAGGTCGTCGTCGGAAGAGAAGTCAATCGAGGGGATTGCGGCGATTGTAGTCACGGAGATTTCGTCGGAAGTGAGGATGTCGGAAGCCACCACGTAGGTGTAGGTGGTGGAAGGTTGCAGGTCGGTGACGAGATAATGCTCGTCGGCGGCGTTGACGCTGACGGGGTAGCCGTCGAGAGCGATTTCGCCCTGTTTGACGGTGAGCGAATATTGTGTGGAAGCATTGTCAACGTTGGCCCAAGTGGCGGTGAATGCAGTCGCACCGATGTCGGTGGCTGGGCCGGCGGGGAGGCCGGAAAGGGCGCGTGCCGAGAGGCTGACGGTAGCAGAAGCGTTGCCCGATGTCAGAGTCAGAGTGCCGGTCGATGTGCGTTCGGTGGCTGAGAGGAACGAGACGGTCAGTTCATAGCCGGCCATGGCTGCGGCGGCGGTGATGGTGTTGGTGGAGGCATTGAAGCCTACGCCGCTCACCGCGACGGAAACATCCTCGGCAAGGTTCGTTGCCAACACGTTGACGGTTACTGTCTTGGCGCGGCCAACGGCGGCGGTGCCGAAGTCAATCGATGAGCCATCTACGGGAGTGTTGATTTCAGGAGTGGGTTCGCCTCCGGGATACCATGCCGTACCCACTTTGTTGCCCCAGATATATTCGGCGAGTTCTGGATAGTCGATGAACGGGTTGCGGTTGCCTTGATAGTCGTCGTAAACTAAGTCATTGCGGGTGGTTTCCTTTTCGCTGACCGGGTCGAGGCGTGTCCATTTCATCAGCAGGTTTACAGCCCATGTGGAGAAAGCGGGATAATTGTTGCCGGCAAGCATCGGGCTGCTCCAGTAGGCGATGCGGTTGTTGTAGCAGGCGGCCATGTAGAAGTATGACCGTGCGAAGTCGCCTTTATACACATCGTCAGGTTCGAAAACGGTGCCGGAATAACCGTCGAAAGTGCTGGCTCCGAGTTTGCCTGCTCCCGTGTATTGGCCGTAGGAGAGGCGCTCGCCGTTAGCACATTCACCGAAAGGATAGTTCGACCGCTGACCGTTCACCTTGCCGTCGGTGGGATAGATGTGGAAGGCTTCGGTGTACATAGGTACAGAGTCGTTGAACCAACTTTTCGGGAACGAGTGCTCGCGGTTGTAGCAGTCACCGACATTGGAGTAGGTGCCGCATTGGTTGGTGCCAGGGGTAAACTCCACATTTGAGTACATGTCCCAAATCTTTCCGTTCGCCTTGATGTCGGTTTTTTTGTACATATCCCACAGCTTGCTATACGACATTTGCGTGTGGCTTGAAATAACTGAACAGAGAGCCTGGAGCAGCGCCTCGCCCGTCTTACCCTCACATGACTGATAGTAATTGGCGGGCACTTCGGCGCGTCCGGATGTGATGACGACAGTCATCAAGACTAAATATGAAAATAGTCGTTTCATGGTGTATTCGTTTTGTTTATTTGACCACCACACGTCGTGCGGTGTCGTTAATGACTACAATGTAAAGGCCTGTCGGGAGCGCCACAGAAGCCGAGCCGTTGATTTTTTGAGAGGCCACGTTGCGACCGTCGGCGGAGTAGATGTCGAGTCGGGCTTTCGGGGCTTTTTCAACGATGATTTGCCCGCCACGAGCGAAAGCGATCCATTCGCCGTCGATGGTCACGGGGCTGACGGAGGCATAGGAGTCGGCGGCAATGTTGTCGATGAGCCATCGCTGGCCGGATGTCTGCTGGAAGCGCAGGCGCAGTTTGCCCGCCACATCTACTTTCAATTTGTATTCGACGTAAGATGTCGAGCTGACGGTGAATGTTGTGGCGTCGGTCCATGTCGAGCCATCGTTGGTGGAGTATTGGACGGTGACTTCGGCATCGCTGTCGCTGTTCCACTTGTGGGCGAAGAAGTTGAGGGTGCCCACTCCAGAGGTAAGGTTCTCAAGCATGGTGAGCGACGAGTTGGCGTTTTTGCCGAAACGCACGGCCTGGGTTGGATTCTCGAACTCGTCGGGGCAACCCTCTTTGGAGTAGATTCCGGCGTTGTTGAATCGCCATTGGCAACCCGAGCCCTGATAGGGGTCGGTGTTGGTGTAGTTTCCGAATCCGGAAGCGTCGGGTTCAAAGTCCTCGAAGAAGTCGATTTTCATGCCCACGTGTCCTTCGAGCGTGAGCGATTCGGCTTCATAGTTTGCTGTCGAAGCGGTGAGCTGCGATGTATAGTTTCCTTCTTCGGCGGCGTTGAGGCGCACGAAGAATTGCTCTTCGTCGGGGGAGATAGTCAACGTTGAAGCCCATTCGCTTTTGTCGGAGCTGACCTGGAATGGCTCTTTGACTGCGATGGTGATATTTTCGGCGATATTTTCCGATTCAACGTTGATAATAACGGGTTCGCCGGGCTCGTCGGTCGTTGCGGCAAACACATCGAGTTCGGTGGTGGGAATAAGTTCGATAGAGGGAATCGGGTCGGCGGTGCGGACGGACACTTCGTTGGAAGTCAATGTCGGCGACTCGACGATGTAAGTGTAGTCGGTCGAGGGCATGAGGTCTTCGACGAGGTCCTTTTCGGCATCGGCGCGGACATTTACGGGATAGCCGTCGAGGGCGATTCCGCCTTGCTTGACGGTGAGTTTATAGACAGTTCCTGACGGGTCGATGTTGGTCCAAGTGGCGACGAAAGAGCGGTCGGAAACCTGAATGGCCGGACCGGCGGGCAGGCCGTCGAGAGCGACGGCATGGAGGCTGACGTTAGTGGCCGCATCGCCTGAAGTGAGCGAGAGGCTACCTTCGGCCTCGGTTGCGTCGGCCGAAAGGAAAGTCAGGGTGAGGGTGGCTCCGGCTTGGGAGTTGACGGCAGCCTTTGAAAGAGAGGTTGCAGAAGCAGAGAAACCGTTGCCGGAAACGATGACAGTCACGTCGTTCTCGAGGGCGGCTCCGCGGACGGTTATGGTGGTGGAGCGGGGGATGTTCACGCCGGTGGTGCCGAGGTCGATTAAGGAACCGTCGACTGGAGTTGCGAACATCGGGTCGGAGCCGGCACCTTCATGCCATTCCATTCCCATTCGGTTTCCCCAGATGTATTCGGCGAGTTCGGGATGGTCGATGAATGGGTTGCGGTTTTTTTGCTTTGCGGCCACGGCCTCGATGCGGTCGAGTTCTTTTTGGCTGACGGGGTCTTGGCGGTGCCATTTGAGGAGGAGGTTGACGGCCCAAGGAGCGAATGCGGGGTAGGCGGTTCCGTTGAGCATGTCGCTGTCCCATTTGGCGATGCGGTCGTTATAGCAGGCGGCCATATAGAAGTAGGAGCGAGCGAAGTCGCCTTTGTATTCATCGACGGGCTCGAACACAGTGCCGCTGTAGCCGGGGAAAGTGCAAGTCCCGAGTTTGCCGAGGGCGTCAGCGTTGTTGTGCGACGGAAGAGTGGCGCCGTTGGCGCATTCTCCGTAGGGGTAGTTGGAGCGTTGTCCGTTCACCTTTCCGTCGGTGGGATAGACGTGGTAAGCGTCGGAATACATTGGCGTGGCGTTGTTGAACCAGCTTTTGGGGAACGAGTGCTCACGGTTCCAGCAGTCGCCCACGTGGGAGTAGTTGCCGCATATGTCGCCGGTGACGGAAAACGATGCGGTCGAATACATGTCCCATATAATCGATGTCCCCGGACGCACGTCGGAGGTGGCGTATAGGTCGGGCAACCCCGTTTTATAGTTGATGGTGGTGTGACTGGAAATGACTGTTTTAAGGGCTTCGAGAAGTTCGCCTTTGGTTTTTCCTTCACATGAAGAATAATAGCCGGCCTCGGCTTCGGCGAAGGCCGTGATAGACACTAATGTGGCCGCCATGACGGCGACAACTCTAAAATTGCAGAGTTTCATCTTCTTTTCGGTCAGTAGATTTAACGTTAATTCTTTGGTTATTATCGTAATTGACGGCAAAGTTAATAAAATATTTTATAAATATGACAAAAGAGCGGGAAAAAACCTTAGTCGGGAGGTGTCGTACCGTATCGATGTCGGGTCGATGCCGGGTAAGGTTCAAAATGACATTGTGGCTACAAAAAAAGCAGCGGATGTGGTGAATATTGCAGGAAAAACACTATCTTTGCAATCGAAAATGCTCGGGCGGCGTAATCCGCCACTCATTCGCAGATTGAAATATTGACAACGATGGAAAATAAGTTTGAAATTGTGGCTAAGACGTTCCAGGGCTTGGAGGACGTGTTGGCCGAAGAGATTAAAGCCCTTGGCGGCGAGAATATCGCGATAGGACGTCGGATGGTGTCGTTCGAGGGAGATAAAGCCATGCTCTACCGCGCCAACTACAGCTGTCGGACGGCGCTGCGTATTTTGAAGCCCATCTATAAATTTGTCGCCACCGACCCCGACGGGCTTTACGAAATGACAAAAGAATTTGACTGGACGACGGTGATGACCGTTGACAGCACCTTCTCAATCGACAGCGTTGTCAATTCCGACGAGTTTGCCCATTCACGATATGTCACTTACAGGATAAAGGACGCCATAGCCGACTATTTCGTCGACCGCTATGGCGACGGCAAGCGTCCGAGCGTCAGGCTCACCGACGCCGACGTGGTGATTAACGTCCACATATCCGACAATCGGGTGACGCTTTCGCTCGACTCGTCGGGCGAATCTCTCCACAAGCGCGGTTGGCGTGCGGCACAGACCGAAGCCCCCATCAACGAAGTCCTTGCCGCCGGAATCCTTGCGAAAGCGGGCTGGGACGGCCAGTCGGTGCTCATCGACCCCATGTGCGGCTCGGGCACTTTCCTTGTCGAAGCTGCCCTTATGGCAAAAAAAATCGCCCCGGGAGCGTTCCGGCGCGACTACACTTTCCAAAAATGGAATGATTATGATGCCGACCTTTTCGCTCAAGTGGCTGCCGAGGAGGATGCCAAGCGCTCCGACGTAGGCTTCACCCACAAAATCATCGGAGCCGACATTTCGCCGCGCGCCATCGAGATAGCCGACCGAAATGTGTCGGCTGCCGGAGTTACCGACTGCGTAGAACTTGTGGTGCGCCCCATTTCGGCGTGGACAGAAGCCCCCGAGGAGAGTGGACTGATTGTCACTAATCCCCCCTACGGCAAGCGAATCACTGCCGCGAACATGGACATCCTCTATCAGTCGATAGGCGAACGGTTGAAGCACGTCTTTATGGGATATACGGCGTGGATTATCGGTTACAGCGACGAACATTTCTCTGTTGTCGGGCTCGCACCGTCGTCAAAAGCCACACTGATGAATGGCGGCCTGGAATGCCAACTTCGTGAATATAGGATTTTTGCCGGTTCGAAGCGCGATTTCGTGAGCGGCGGCGGCACATTGAAAACAGCAAGTGAAGATGAACCGCATTTTGCCTCTGCTGAGCGGAAGAACGAAGCCGAATGGCTCGACGATGCCCGCAAGCAGGGCTTCGGAGGGAAGAAAGACCGCCGAGAAGGAGGTTTCCGCCGTGACGACCGCCGAGAAGGGGGATTCCGCCGTGACGACCGCCGAGAAGGAGGTTTCCGCCGTGACGACCGCCGCGAAGGGGGATTCCGCCGTGACGACCGCCGAGAAGGGGGATTCCGCCGTGACGACCGCCGCGAAGGGGGATTCCGCCGCGACGACCGCCGTGACGACCGCCGCGAGGGAGGTTTCCGCCGCGACGACCGCCGTGAAGGTGGATTCAGCCGTGACGACCGCCGCGAAGGAGGATTCCGCCGTGACGACCGCCGCGAGGGTGGATTCCATCACGAAGAACCGCGCGAGATGAACGAGATAGAGCGCGAATTGGGTCGCCGCCGCAATGTAAAAGCCTTGCGCGACATCATAGGCCGCAAGCCGTCGCTTCCTCCCGTGGAAGGCGAAAACGAAAGCCATGTCAGAATGCGTAGCCGTGGCTGGAGAAAGTCAAACCCCGACAGTTCGGAGTCAACCGAAGAATAGTCGGTCGTTTTCTCCTACAACAGAAAGCCTTTCTGAAATTTCCTGAAGGCAATTTGCAGAAATCCCCTTAAACTGATGGCGATAGAAAACAAAATCGACGAAGCCGACTTGACAAGGGCGCTCCATTCGAGAGCGTTCACCATCATCGTCACAATTCTGTCGGTTGTGGCGGCGATGGCAGTTTCGTCGCTGTACGACGTGACGCCGTTCGCCGAGAATCGTGGGATAGCTTTCAGTGCCGTAGGCTCGTATGTGACCGACCCGAATGTGTCGCTTGCCGTCAATATAGTGTTGACTGTGGGCATTGCGCTTTTTTTGGTCTATGCCAATGGCGCATTGTCGATAGTGAAGGGGTTTTCGTTCTTGTTTGCGGCGCTTTATATGTTTGCCAGTGTGTCGATGCCGCAAGCGATGAGTTTCTTTTATGGCGGCACGACGCTGTGCCTGACTACGATAGTGGCGGCGGCGTTGTTGCTGTCAACCTACCAGCAGCCCACTCGGACCCGCGAGGTGTTTCTCGCATTCTTTCTATTGTCGCTCGGCGCGTGTTTCCATTGGGGACAGCTTGTGATTGCCGCCATATTCTTGGTGGGATGCGGTCAGATGATGATATTTAGCCCTAAAACTGTGGTGGCGGCATTGTTAGGCATGGCGACTCCGTTGTGGATTTTGCTCGGTTTCGGTATAGTCGGTATCGACGACTTGACAATACCCGTGAGTGCGAACACGCTTCCCGTTGACAATCCGATGAGGCTCTCATATGTGATTGCCTTCGCCGTTTATGGCGCGTTTCTCGGTGTGGTGTTCGGCATCCTCAATGTGCTGAAAATGCTTTCTGCCGATGCGCGCACCCGTTCGATCAACGGATTCATGTTCCTGCTCACTCTGACGGTAATAATCCTTGCCGCCGCCGACTACTGCAATATGCCCGTTTACCTGCCGCTCATCAGTTGCTGCGGTGCCATTCAGACGGGCCAATTCTTCGCCATGAACATAACCCGACGGAGTTATATCCCGATAGTTGTCATCTGCCTGGTGTATGTGGGCTTTTTTGTGTGGGGGATTAGGCTATGAAGATAGTAATAGACGATAAAATACCGTTTATCCGCGGATCGGTTGAGCGCTGCGGCGAGGTGGTCTATCTTTCTGCGGAGGGCATCACCCCCGCCGCCGTGGCAGATGCCGACGCACTTTTCGTCCGCACCCGCACCCGCATCGACGCGCCTTTGCTCGACGGCTCGCGTGTGAAATTCGTCGCCACCGCCACCATCGGACTTGACCATATTAATTTCGACTACTGCCGGCGCAACGGGATTTTCGCCACCAACGCCCCCGGATGCAATGCCCCTGCCGTGGCGCAATATGTGCTCGCATCCGTCGCTGCTCTTTTCGCGAAAAAAGGAGAGACCCTCAACCCCTCCGGCTTGACAATCGGAATTGTGGGCGTGGGCCATGTGGGAAAAATCGTCGAGCGGTGGTGTCGCCAGTTGGGTTTCAATGTCATGTTGAACGACCCTCCGCGAGCCGAGGAAGAGGGCGATGCCGCCTTCGTCGGCCTTGATGAAATCGCCGCGAAAGCCGACATAGTCACATTCCACACCCCCCTCACGCGCGAAGGCCGTTATCCGTCGTGGCATCTTGCCGGTAGCGGCTTCTTCGCCAATTGTCGCCGTCGGCCGATAATTGTCAACGCCGCCCGAGGTCCGGTGACCGACACCGCCGCGCTGATAAGAGCTATCGACGAGGGTACGGTGAGCCGCGCCGTTATCGACTGTTGGGAAGGCGAACCGCGAATATCACGCGAATTGCTTCGACGCGCCGACATCGCCACGCCCCACATCGCAGGCTATTCCCTGCAGGGGAAAATACGCGCCACAACCATCTGTCTCGACTTTTTCAGCCGCCACTTCGGAATAACCCCGCCCATAACTATTCCGGAAAAAGCGCCGATGGAGATCCCCGATGTCAGTTCGATGGAGCAAATCGCCAGTTCCTACAATCCTTTCGACGATATGCGCCTGCTCCTCGACGCTCCCGACAACTTCGAAAACTTGCGCGACTTCTACCGTCTGCGCAACGAGGTGGTCGGTTGTCGGCAACGGGAATGCCCGCTCTGATGGCTTTTCAACGTCATTTAACACGATTTCACTTAAATAATTACAATCCGAAAAACTTTTGAATTAACTTTGCAACCGCAATAACGATATTACCACAATGGAAAAAGAATTCGACCGACTCAGCTACGCCCTCGGAATGAGCATGGGCAACAACTTCAAAGGCTCTGGAATCGAGAAAATAAACGCTGCCGACTTCGCCGCCGGCGTTGCCGCCGTATATGACGGCGCGAAACCGCTGATGACCTACGACGAAGCGAAAAAGGTGATCAACGCTTTTTTTGCCTCACTGCAGGAAAAACAGCAGAAGGAAGCCTCAAGAATGGCAGAGGTGAATGCCGCCGCCGGCGCGGACTTTCTCAAGAAAAACGCCGAACGTCCCGAAGTGAAAACCACCGCTTCAGGTCTGCAATACGAAGTGGTCGTCGCGGGAAAAGGTTCCCATCCCAAAGCCACCGACAGCGTGACGGTGCATTACACCGGCCGCCTTATTGACGGCACAGTGTTCGACAGTTCAATCGAGCGGGGCGAACCAGCCACGTTTGGTGTCGGTCAGGTGATTCCCGGATGGGTGGAGGCATTGCAGATGATGGTGCCTGGCGACAAATGGCGCATCTATATCCCCGGAAATCTTGCCTACGGACCCCAAGGAGCCGGCGGCGTGATTGGTCCGAACTCGACTCTGATTTTCGATGTCGAACTCATCTCAATTAATTAAGTGACTTTCCATTAATTCCCCGTTCAAAAAGATATGAAACGGTTTTCACTTATCGCCTTAATTGCCGTTTTGTCGGTGGCGATTTTCGCTCAAAACACGCCGCAAGCCGGCTCGAACGATGTTAACACAGCGCTTGCGTCGATTTGGGGGCGACAACTTGTGGGCAAATATTCCGACAGCCCGGAGGCCCGCGCGGCATATTTCGACGGACTGTCGCGAGCGCTGCAACTCGACACATCCAATCCCCGCGACCTCGGACTTAAAGAAGGTCTCGACCTTCGCGGCGCACTTTTGAATATGCGCCAAATGGGGCTTCCCCTCGACGAAAAGGCTCTCATTGAGGCGCTCCGAAAGGTGGTGATTGACCGTAAAGCCCCAGTCTATTCCAACGACGACGCGCAGAAAATACTCGAAGACTATATCCGCGCGCGACAACCCGAAGTGCCCGACTCGCTCGACGCGAAAGCCGAAGCGCAATGGGTGGCAAGCAAGGCTGCTCTGCCCGGAGCAAAGGTTCTTCCCAGCGGAGTGGTGGTGGTGACCCACGAGGAAGGCAGCGGCGCATCGCCCGCCGACACCGAAACTGCTCGAGTGCGCTACACCGGACGAATGTCGTCGGGGCGCGTGTTCGACACCACCGGCGAGGAAACGATCGACATCCCCCTCAACCGCGTGATCAAAGGCTTTGCCGAAGGCCTTCGCCAAATGAAAGCGGGCGGACACTACACCATCTATATTCCCTCCCATCTCGCCTATGGCAAGACTGGCGCTGGCTCCGGCACTATCCCGCCCAACGCTTCCCTCGAATTTGAAATCCATCTCATCGACATAATCAAATAATTTTCAAAATATTTAATTTACTCACCAATTATGAAAAAAATTCTTTCAGCATTCGCAGCCTTCGCCCTTGTGGCGGTTGTGGGTTGCAACTCATTCACCGACTACTCACCCAAAGACGCCACTCCCGAAGATAAGGCATTTGGCGACTCACTTTCTGAAGCTATCGGCTCCTCTCTCGGCCACGACTTCGGCAACAGCCTCGAGCAGGTCGATTCCACCTTACGCACGAAATTCGACAAGGCCAAAATTCTCGAAGGCATCAAGTATGCTCTTCAAAACATGGGCGACACTACCGACTTTAGCATCCGTCAGGGTCTTCAATTCGGTATGATGATTGCCGAAGAAATGAGCGGTTATGAAGTGGGCGGAGTGCCTGTCAATCGCGACAAACTCTTCAAATCACTCGAAAAAGCATTCATGGGCGACACAATTCCCGCCGACAAACTCATGGAAGTTCAGGCCACCGGCAACCTCTTCCGCCAGCGCGCAAACGATAAAGTTGAGGCTATCCGCAAGGCCAAACTTGAGAACGACCCCAAGGCCATCGAAAACAAGAAGGCCGGCGAAGCTTTCATCGCTAAGAAAAAACAGGAGAATCCCGAGGCAAAAACCACCGCTAACGGAACACTCGTCGTGACCCACCAAGAGGGCACAGGCGAACTTATCAAGGGCAGCGACAATGTCAAGCTCATCTACAAAGGCACCCTTACCGACGGCACATCGTTCGACGATTCAAAGGGCGAAGCCCGCGAGTTCAACGTGGGTGGCGTTGTTCCCGGCTTCTCGGAGGCTCTCCAGATGATGAAGAAGGGCGGCAAATACACCATCTACATCCCCGGGCCTCAGGGCTACGGAGTCAATGGCGTGCCCCAAGTGGGTATCGGTCCGAACATGGCTCTCGTGTTCGACATTGAAGTGGTCGATATCGTCAAATAATGTCACACTTCAAAACATTTATGGCCGCTGCCATGGTCGTCGTCGTGACGGCCATGGCTGGCTGTCATAAACAAGCCCCCGCAACCGCTCTCGACCGCTATCGGACGGAGGCTCCGCGCCTCGCCAACGCTGTCGATTCGGCATCGTTTCTCTATGGTGTGGTGAATGGCGAGGGGTTTATCACGGCGGTAATAAAGCAAAACACGGGTTATCTTCTTGCCGTCAATTTCGAACGCTTCTTCGACGGACTTGCCGCCACGCTCGAAGCCGACTCAGCTGGTCTTGAACCTCTGTCGGCTCAAATTGAAAACCTCGACAATCTGAATTTGCCACAGCCTGAACTGTCGTGGCGCTACGGCATCATGGCAGGACTATCGACTCGCTCATACAAATCCTATTACGACATCGCTTGGGACAATGACAAAATCGCCGAGGGTTATTTCCACGGAATGGCGCACGACCGCGCCGACGTGCTCCCCGGTCCCATGTCGGAGGAAATGCTTCGGCAAATCCTTTTCAGGCTGACCGCTTCAGCCGACACCACAGCCATCCATCAATGAGAAAACTTGTTTACACTGCGCTGACGGCCGCACTGCTCGTTTCGGCGTGCCACAGCCGACTCGAATTCAAGGAATTCGACAAGCCTCAGTCGCTCGCCGACTCGATTGCCTATTTTCTCGGCATGAATAACGGCTTCAAAATCGCAGCCGACATCGACAGTATGCCTGCTGACGAAAAAGCCTCGTTCGACCGTCAGCGGTTGCTCGAAGGTCTGTACAACGGCATCATGACCGACACAACGCGCCAAAGCATTCTTATGGGCTACACGATGGTGGGGCTTATAGAGGCCGAACTTGCGCGCTATGAGAAATGTGGAGTGAAACTCGACCGACGCGAAATCGTCAGCTCTTACCGCGAGGCGTTTGTCGACAATGCTGTCGATAGTGCTGTCGCCGCCGGCGAGGCTGAACAGTTGACGGCTTTCGTCGCGGCTATCCAGCAGCCGGGCTTCGACGGCAAATACGATGTGAAAACTCGCTCCCGCCAGTTTGGTCACTCTGCCGGTCAACGTTTCCGCCAGACGATGCCTCAGGCTCGCACTGCTTCCGGCGACACCATCGTGCCCGACGACTTTATGAAGGGCCTCGAAACCATACTCGACGTCGATGATGACGACAAGGGCTACTCTGCCGGCGTGAACCTTGGCATCCAACTGCTGTCGTTCATTATCGAAAACCGTCAACTCGATATCAATATCGACCGCGAAAGGGTGTTTTTCCACTTCAATGAGGCATTCAACTCCTCCCGACGGTTCACTCCATTCGAGACGATCTATTTCCAGCAGTTGCTCGAACGGCTTATCGACCGTGCCGCAGAGCTTAGTCCGGTGGCGCTTGCCAACGCTGCCGAAGGTAAGGCCTACATCGATTCTTTGGCGATGAACTCGAATGAGCTCCAAATTTCGCTCAGCGGTCTGGCCTACATTATCCACCGCCAAGGCAATGGAAGCCCAATTACAGAAAAATCGACTTTCGAAATGACTTATGAGGGCAGCCTTGTCGATGGAACGGTTTTCGACCGCGCTGAAAGTGCAATAGAGGTGACAGGAGTGGGTGAACTTATCCCCGGACTTCGTGAGGGGGTGTCGCTACTGCGCCATGGCGGGGAAGCCACTTTCATCATCCCAGGCAATCTTGCCTATGGAGTGAAGGGTCAACAAGGGAAAATTCCCCCAATGGCCAC